>JAPYPO010000015.1 GCA_029937645.1 Candidatus Hydrogenedentota bacterium | reverse complement strand
CTCCTCTCTTCTGTGGCGACTGAACCCCCGCTGGTGGCTGAGGCGCCCTCGACGGACTGGCTGCCATTATGATGCTTCGCTTTTCTACCGAATCGCACGATATATCCCTCCGACCTTGTGGATTGTCGAGCTCAACACACAATATATGGTAGTTGATGGTCGAAAATCAAGCAAAATACTACCTTAAATTGTATTCTTTCGGAAATGTTGCGATTGGAAATACTTGAGGATTCTTGGGTTCTCGCAGTATTGCGTCTGTAAAACGTTTGTGGATAAGGATCTGAGGCTTTTTGGCTCGCGGGGAATGGGGACGAAGCAGCTATGAATATTTCGGATGGCGCCTCCAATCAAGGTTGAAGGTGGCACCCAAAAGATTCTGACCGTGAGAGCCGGAGAGGCTAGTCTGCCATGGCGAGCGTTGTTCGCTGGTTCATACCAAAATTCCGTTTCACCGCGTCCGAGATTGCCAGCGAGAATTGCTGGCGCCACCACGGGTCGGCCACCCATTTCCGGTCAGTGGCGTTGACGAGGTTGGCTGTTTCGATGAGGACTTTTGTGGGAACTTTGTTGTAGCGAAGCACGGCGGGGACGAATACGCTGGTTGGGCTGCGTCGGATTTTCGAGCGGATGGGGTCGCCCCGGTCGTGCCGCTTGATTCTTTTATTGCCCAGTTCCTCGAGCATCACTTCGGCAAACGCGCGGGACATGGATTCGTCGCGGACGGTTTCGGCGATGGTCGCGCTGTAGCGGTTATAGTTTCGGCCTTCTTCGTAGCGCGCGTAGATCGCTCGGGTGCCTGCTTCCGATTTGCGGCGCAGCACCGCGTCGGGCACGTAGATCATCGAACCGCGCACGCTTGAGTTCATGATCGAATCCGTGTGGACGCTGATGAAAATGATGTCTTCCGGGCGGGTCCCCTTATTCAATTCTTCCTGATAGATTTTATTGGTCCGCATCCAGCGCAGGTAGACGCCGATCGGGGTGGCCTTGTCATTTTTGTACGGCGGGTTTGTCGTCAGTTCTTCTTTTCTGTCGACTCGATAGGCGACAGACTTGACCGGCTGGAGGCCCTGGTTGCGGTCAATCAGGGTCATGTAGACCTTTATGCCGGCCTCTTCGAGGAGCTTGCGGGTGCGGCAGACGATGTCGTAGTTGATTTCGTCCTCGTATAATCCGGATTTGGGGTGCGATGCGCCCACGTCATTGCCTCCGTGGCCGGGATCCAGAATGACGACTTTGGTCGAGGCCGCCCGCCGGCTTAACGGAACGCGCTTGTTGCGTCGCACACTCTTTGCCACTTGGGTGGCTTGAATGGCCGCTTCATAATTCACGCGACCGGTCGTGCCTTTGGGGAGGTAGCGGTCGGCCAGCAGGTTAAGCGGTATACGGATCTCCTGACCAATTTTCATGTCTTTGGCATCGCGAATCCGGTTTCGTTTTTCAATGAGGCGGCAGGCGTCGCGCACATTGGGTGTATCACGAAAGTCCGTGAATCGCGCGACCACGGAGGTAAAGAGGTTTTCGCCTTTGCGAAGTTTGTAGGCCGCGTATTTCCCTTTGCTGTCGGAGCCGTAGGACAGGACCTTGGAGCCGCCTCCATTTACTTGGGTGGAAACGAGAGGTACGGTGCGACCCGGAGTGGGTGTGCGCATGGCAGTACGAAGAAGGCCTATGGGAATCACGAAGCGCTGGCCGGTTCTTAGGTTGAACGAATCCATATTGTTTTGGCCATGCCGCATAATCGCCCTATAATTTGAGACGGCTCCGGTCAGCCACGCCGAAATGGTTGATAGGGTCTCGCGGTCATCTTGGACGGTGTGTATCCAGCCCTCGGCGGTTACCGCGTCGTTGGGGTATACCCCGAGCAAGACGTCGCGTTGTACGGTTTGCTTCAGCCGCTCGAAGGGTACAAAGGCCTTACTGCTGCGGAGGGCGTAGGCGGACCATCCGGACTCAATTGCGAGATATCGTTTGAGGAAGGGCTGCGCTGCTCGGCCGCGAGGAGGGCTGACTTCGAGCCCCAGGCTTCGTCCGTGTTTGACAATGGCTACCGCGCCGGATGCCAGTTCGTGGCGGACTACCTCACCGGCCAGGGTCGCGCTGGAATTCAGCAGGGCGATCAGGAGGAAGAGGATCGTTGGAGTTTGGCTGAACGGGCTGACTCGCGAAAACGTCACAAGCGGTACCTCTTTTTGGTTAGACTACCGCATAATGTAGCACAGATTCCTCCAAAAGCACAATATATTGTGCTTTTGGAGGAATCTGCGACTAAGGAAGAGGTGGATTTTCTCGCAAGCGCTGTTCTTGAGTGTTGTCGAGCGGTGTTCGGTTACGCCGGTGGATACATATCGCGGAGTAGCTGCTCAATATACTGGGTAATTTCACGCCCTGCGCCCGGCTCGTATCCGGTAAAACGCGTCCCGTATGCGTAGAAGTACTCTCCATCTTTCTCGCGGGGGTCCACGGCGTGGAGGATCTGCGCCTGGACGATTCTACGGGAGTTCCCAGGCAGCATGAGGGCCAAGTCGACGGTGGTGCCTTCGGTGTACGATTCTTCTTTCATCTCGATGTAGGCGCCGCCAGCCGAAACGTTCGTCACGGAAGCCTTAATCCAACGATCGCTGCCGGGCGCGAGCACCTCGCCTTCGAGCTTGGTAGGCACACGGAAGGTGTCGCGGTGCATGGTGCGGCGGGGTGGAGCGGGAATGTCCAGAACGACGCCATCCCCTTCCTTGCGGGGGCCTTGCTTTACCGTCGTCAGATAGTAGGCGAATCCATCGGTTTCGTGTATTTCGAGTTCGACCTGCATCCCGTTAACCGGATAGTCGATTCCGGGAAATGTCACCCGCAGCGAATCCTCGCCCATTTCCGTGACGGTGACCAAGAAATTGCGGCCAGCGACCATCATGAGTAACTCTTTGCCCGTCGCGATGTCGGTGGCTCCGGGCGTATCGGGCGCATTGCTACGTCTATGGTCCGCTTCTCGGGATTCGCTTGAAGCTGCCGGCGAACCGCCTTTAAACCATCGCGATAAAGAATCCAAGAAGTCCATCGGTTAATGATTCCTCCCGTATGTCTAAGTAGATGTGTTGCCGCACCTGGTAGGTCCGTCCAACTAGAATCTCATTTTGATACAATCCGCTGGCCCGCGCAACAATTTCCGGGCCTTCTGGTGCGTAGGCGGTAATGACGACCGACGATTCCATAAGGCTGAACCGCCGTTTTGCCTCGGCGATCTTTTCGTCGCCGCGATAGACGGCTATCCAGCTTGTCGACCGGGCCTCGAAAGAAAAACTAATAGACCGACGCAATTGCCGCACGGTCAGCGGTTCGCTTCCGTCCGCGCCGCGTACTTCCCAACTGCGTCCGGACTTATCCCGTTGCACCGTGTAGGCTCGCCCGCCCAGGTCGTCCGATATGCCCAGAACATTGTCTATCAGCCGCATAGGGCGACGCAAGAGCACATGTTTTTGGAATGGGTCGGGGGTGTCAGAGGGCTCCTCCGGGAGCTCGGGCGCGTCACGGGCCGCTTCGAGCAGCCGGCGTTTCCGAACGTCATTTAGGAATGCCCGGCAGAGAAAGATGATGATTCCAAACGCGATCAGGATCGCGAGGCCAATGAGCGAAGCGCGCGTCCAGCCTTCCTTGTGGGTTAGCAGGCCGTAGGTGATTGCGGCCAGCACTTCGGCCAGGCACAGGCAGTAGGCGATAATCAGGGCGAGCGTCACGCGGCTCGTCACCCGGGGCAGCGCGTAGTAGGCTACGGCGCGCTCGTAGGGCGAAAGATGATTATCAAGGTGTGTCGACTTAGTCATGGTTCTGCGTTGGATTACATCCTCTGTGTTGGCCTACATCCTCTGGGTTGGCCTGCACCGTCAATGTGCTGCGGCGATGTCCGAGGCTATCGATGCGGCTATGGATTCCAAACCCTTGGACAAGGCGGCAACGACGGCGCCAGGATTGGCGGACGCGGCCGATGTGGTGACATCGTATACTTTATCTACGGGCCGTGTCTGCTCTCCGCCCGGGGCGGATCCTGTCACGATAATGCTGATTTTGATGCGGGACTCCGCTCCTTCGGCTGTATCGACTTGCCCGAAGCTGTAGATTTCACCGCTGAGTGATACCGTGTCTTGGTCGGGCCTCGACGGGCCAAACTCGGCTTGGAGTTTCTCGCGAACGAGTGCGCTGATATTGGAGACCCAGCGATCGGAGGCGTAATATTCGACTTCGGTGGCGGAGGTCTGGATAAGGATGTCCGTTCGCGAAAGCGACTCGGCGACTTGCATTCGGCTAATGGCAATATTGACCGATGGCGGTTTGGAGCCCGAAGGACTCATGTCTAGTGTGTAGTAATTTATGTCGGGTGCGGACGCGCAGCCCCCTGTCAGCATCGCTATCAGCGTTGCAGCCGCGATTGCATTTCGATACGAATTCGTCATCGGTTCATCCTGTTCGGTTCGACCGCGCGGCCCAAGGCCGTTTCGAGCTTACCGCCGGCCGGTGGGTGTCTTTCCGCGTATGACAGACTGGGGTTCGTCTGCCAGGGTCCTCGTGAAATCCTTCATGTTCCGCATGACCTCGCGGACGTCTACGATAATGTCTTCGATGGCGGGTACATTGTCTTCGAGGAGAACGCGGGTATCGTCGCTGATGGCGTCGGCGTTGTCGAGCGCACCCTGAAGGCTGGCGAGCAATCCGTCCAATTCACTCGAAACGGAGTCAATGGTTTCCGAGACCGTCACTATAATGTCTTCGATTCCATCTCGGTTTTCGGCGAGCAGCGAATCGAGATCGCCGATGAGGTCGCCCGCGTCTGTCGCAACGCCCCTGGCCTCGGTCACGATATCGCCAAGCCCCTCCTTGTTTTCGTCGAGCACGCCCGTGATATCATCGATAAATCCTTGGCCGCTGTTGATCGTTTCGTCAATGGTTAAAAAGATTTCGGCAACGGTAATTAATTCCTCGTCGGTCATGGTGGGGTTGCCCTGATCGTCTTTGGCACCGACGAGTTGTTGGACATCCGCCAACACCGCGCCCAGATCGACCAGCAAGTGTTCCACCGTCTCGCGGTTTTCGTCAGTGGTTGTCGGCTGGCCGGCCTCATTGACCATGCCCAACATAAGCCGCAGGTCTTCAATGAGGCCGCCTACGCCACCGGCGGCTGCGCCGATTTCCCCGAAGAGGCCCCCTACCTCGGCTGGAATTTCGGAGCCGCTTTCAAGCAACGACGCGGTGTCGCTCCCTGTTCTGATTTGGAGATGCTGGTTGGCCGTAAGCGAGGTTTGCGTTATGTAGGCCGTGCTGGCTTCGTTGATGGGGGTCGTCGCCGGGACAAGTGCCGTCACCCGAATCAGGGATTGCGCATCTGGGGAGGGGGCGATGTGGGAAACACGGCCGGATATGACGCCGCCGAACCTCACGTCCGCGCCCCGGTTCAAGCCTGCGGTATCTACGAAAGACATGTAGAATTCCTTGGTCTCTTCGGGCGGCCTCAAATTCAGGGTGGTCGCCACGAAAACGGCCAGCACGATGCCGCTTGTGATCACCAGTAGGCCTGCTTTGAACTCGGTCTTCGTGAAATTGTGGTTTGCAGCCGCCATTCAGCCATTCTCCCGCGTCATTCGGTATCTCCTGTTAGTGACTCGTGGTAGTCCGCACTGTCTTCGCCATACGCGTCCGGGCGTCGTTCGAAGAATTGTTCGATGAACGGATGGTCCACTTTCTGCAGCTCCTCCAGCGTGCCGATGGCGATGACGCGCCCTTTGTCCAACATGCAGACGCGGTCGGCGATGAGCTTTACGCTCTCCATTTCGTGCGTGACGACTACGCTGGTAAGCGCGAAGGTATGCTGCATCTTTCGGATTAACTCGTCAAGGCCGGCGGCCACGATAGGATCGAGGCCGGCGGAGGGCTCGTCGTAAAAAATAATATCCGGATCCATAGCCATGGCGCGCGCGAGGCCTGCGCGTTTCTTCATGCCGCCGCTCAATTCGGAGGGCATGTAGTCTTCGAAGCCGCTGAGGCCGACCAGTTCAAGTTTTATCTTGACCATGATATCAATTGTTGAGGGCTCAAGTTTTGTGTGTTCGCGCAGCGGAAGCGCAACGTTGTCGCCCACGGTCATGGAGCCAAAGAGGGCCGAGCCTTGGAAGCACATGCCCATTTTCTTGCGAATGGCTACCCGCTCATTGTCGCTCATGGCGGTGAAGTCGTCTCCGTTGATCGCGATACGACCGGAATGGGGCCGCATGAGCCCAGACAGGTTTCGAAGGAGGGTACTCTTTCCGCATCCGCTGCCGCCGAGGATGACGAAGGTTTCGCCGCGATGAATTTGGAGGTCGATGTCTTGAAGCACGGTTCGATCACCGTATTTCACGACCAAGTCGTTGACGTCGACCATCGTATCACTCGTTACTGCCATGCCCATTAATTCTCGATGGTTTGACACTCGTTTCGAAAGGAGTGTCGCTTATACAAAGTAAAAAAATACGGTAAAAATCATATCCAAGACGATGATGAGAAAAATCGAGGTGACCACGGACGAGGTGGTCTCCTTCCCTACGCCTTCCGCGCCACCGTACACTTGAAAGCCCCGGTACACGCCGACCCAACAGATGACGATGGCGAAGAAGATGCTTTTGGTCACGCCGACGACGAGATCTTTGAAGACGAGTGCGTCGGCAGTCTGGGTTATATAGGAAGACGCGTCAAGGCCGATGACGACCGCCGAGGTGAGAAAGCCCCCGAATATCATGGTGGCGATGGCGATGAGGGTTACCATGGGTACGGCCAACAGCATCCCGATGAATTTGGGAACGACGAGGAATTTGGTGACGTTGAGGCCCATGACTTCGAGGGCGTCGATCTCTTCGGCCACTTTCATCGTTCCGATTTCGGCGGTGATGGCGGATCCGCTCCGGCCGGTGATGATGATGGCGGTCATGAGGGGTGCGAACTCTCGCATGGCTGCGATTCCCACGAGGTTGGCCACGAGATGCACTGCGCCGAAGCGGGCGAGTTGGTAGGAGGATTGCATGGCCATGATGGCACCGATGAGAAAGCAGATAAGCATGACGATCGGCAGGGAGTGAGCCCCGAATTCGACGAATTGGGAGACGGCGTTTTTCAGGCGGAACCCTTGGCCTCGCAGGGGTGCCACGGTGGCCCAATACAGGGTATCAACCATGAGAACGCACACCGTAAGTGTGGCGTGCAGCCCATTGAGGGTTAGTCTTCCGGTATATCCAACAAACGCGCTCATGCAACCCCTTTACTTCTTATGCGGCCTTGGCCTTCGCTTGAGCAGCTACATCTGCTCTTGAATTCGGAATAGGCCATCGAGACGCGCCAGTTTCAGCACCTTCATGACCGGCTCGGAGGGAGTGAGCAGTGTAAACTTTTTTTTGTCGGCGCAGGCTTTGAGACCTTCGACGAGCGTGGCGACGCCGGAACTGTCCATATAATCTACTTGGCTTAGATCGACCCCGACTGAATCTTGGGCTTTGATCGCTGCGAGGATCGCATCCCGCAGCGCAGGCGATGTGCTCAAGTCCACTTCGCCCACAGGCTGGAGGATAACGTGCCCCGCCTCTTCGGTTTGATTCAACTCCATCCAGTTCAACCCCTCTCTTTGTTTCGCAGCCCGTGTTATTCGGGGCGTTTTAATCGCAATGTTACACAATTCCCCCGGGTTTTTCCCGGACAGAAATCAACGTTGTCGAATACCTTGTACATCAATTGGACGCCGAGGCCGCCGGGGGTGATTTCGCTATGGTCAGAAATCTCCGGGAGCCCCTTTTGAACAATCTTGTCGCGGGGAGCCGGCTTGCCGCTGTCGCGGACCTCTAGTTCCAGCCACCGCTCTGTGGTGCGCATGGCGAGCCGGAATTTCCGATCCTTCTGCCCGCCGTAGGCATGTCGAATTGCGTTCGCGCAAGCCTCGTCGACGGCCAGGACCGCCTCGGCTGTGCGTTCGTTTGGAACTCCGTAGGCGTCGAGAAAGCAGCGCACAGCACCGCGCACGACTCCGAGGAGCGCCGGGTCAGACGAGACTTCCATGGCAATCCCGGGTTTGTTCATCCGGCGTACCTCATCCCGATGAGGGTGCAATCGTCGTGGGGCAGGGCCGGTTCGCAGTAGCGATGCACGTCGCGGATAATTTCTTCGACGAGGGTTTCTGGATGTTCGCCGTAAAGCCCTTTGAGGAGCTGCTGGAGATTCTCCAATCCGTACTCACTCGCGGTGTCGAAATCGACGTCGCTCTTGGTCTGTGCGCCCCGCGCTTCCACGATACCGTCCGTGTACAGCAGGACGGAGTCTCCGGGGGCCAGCGTGTACGTCGTGTTTTCCCAGGGGCCGTCCGGCATGATGCCCACAGGCGGGCCGGTGGGATCCCCGAACTCGACCACGCTATTTTTTCCAATTTGGATAATGGGATGATGGCCGGCATTGGCGCAGATGGCTTCTCCGGTGGTCAGGTCGAGAGTGAGATAGCACATGGTGCAGAACATGCCGCGCTGGCTTCGTTCTTCCATAGTCTCGTTCAGGGCGCGCAGGACTTCTGCGGGTGATTCTTCGTGCAAAACATGGACGCGGAACTCCGCCAAGAGTTGCGCCATGGCCAGTGCAGCGGGCACGCCTTTGCCGCTGACGTCGGCGATGAGCAGCCCGATGCGGTCGTGAGCGGGCTGGACGAAGTCGTAAAAATCGCCCCCGACGACTTTGGCCGGGCGGGTTTCGCCGAATACCTCGAATCGCGCGTCCGCCGTGGGCCATGTCTTGACGAGAAAGCCCTCTTGGATGATTCCTGCGTATTCGATTTCCTGGTTGATGCGTTGCCGGTCAAGGATATCCTTGTGCATCTTGGCGTTTTCGAGGGCCAGTCCGGCGCTGTTTCCCACGGCCGTGCTCAAGAGCATGTGCTCGTGGGTGTACTGCTGCTTGGGGCGGTCGCTGTCGATGTAGAGAATGCCCAGCGCCCCCATCTTGCCGCGGAGCGGTACGCAGATAATCGAGCGGAGATTCAGCGACATGATGCTCTCGGCCGTGTTAAATTCTTGATCGGCGGCCGTGTCCTGAAAGAGTACGCTCTCGCCTTCATCCAAAACGCGCCGCGCGATCGTCTGGCTGATTCGCACCTCAGCTGTGGTCGAATGCTCAAGGATGCCGTCGCGGATGCTATGCACGTCGCCGCAGGCTGGACACGGCTGCAACGCGCCGTCGTCATCGCTTGCAAATAGAACAGCGCCTCGCTGGGCGCCGATAGCAGACATGGTGGTGGTGAGGATTTTGTCGACGAGGGCGCAGGGTTCGTAATTGGCCGCGATGTCGTTCATGACGGTGTACACTGCGCGGAGCAGGTTATCGGTCGTGTTGGTTTCGCCCGTTTCGGCATCCGCGTCGTCTAGGGAGTCGAGAAGGGTAGCGCCAAATAGAGTCGCTTTTCCGTCGGGATTGGGGATGGTGTCCCCTTCGGCGGTTTCGAAACGGATGACGGTGCTGCCGATTTTGAACTCGTCGCCGTCACTGAGCCGCCCGGCGCGCATGGCTTTTCCGTTTAGGAAGGTCCCGTTGGTGCTGCCGAGATCGCGCCAGGTATACCCGTCGGGATCCAGCTTGATTTCTACATGGTGGCGGGAGGCCCCGGTATCGTCCACGATGAATCCGCACTCGCTTGTCCGGCCAATAATAAGCGTCGAACCTACGGAAACGCGGCCCTGATCGAGCTTTTTATCATCGGAATTTAGGAAACCGCGCAACACGAGCATTCATCCTCGACGTTCGTTCATTAGGGCCACGCGCGCGAACACAATCCCAGTAGGCAAGGGTGATGGTGCCCGCGCACGGAAATAGTACCCCTTCTTATACCGCGTAAGAGGGCGAAATACAAGAAGATAAGGTCTGTGAGGCCACCGTCGGCAGTCCATTCCGTCCATATGCTGAATCTATATTACGTGGTGGAAGCCGTGGGAACGCGTCTTCGATCCGGTGCGCGCAGGTTGGCCTATCTCCTTCGCGGCTATCGCCGGGGACGCGGGCTTAAGCGCATGCGGATCCACAGGGCGAGGACGTCCATCGACCCGCGTGCGAAGCGGCCCACTCCGTATTTCGAGTGGCCGTAGCGCCGGGGTTGGTGGTCGACCTCGATTTCCGCCAGCGAAAAACCCTTTTCGGCGACGAGGACGGGGATGAGCCGGTGGAGGCCCGCCGCGATGTGAATGGATTTGGCGACTTCTGTTTTCATGGCCTTGAAGCCGCAGTTGATATCGTGCAGGGGGAGGCCGAAGAGCCATGTGATGGCCAAATTATATATGCGCGACGGGTAGGTTTTATGCCACGGGTCGTGGCGAACCACTTTCCACCCGCAAACCAAGTCAAACCCCTCTTCGATTTTTTCGATGAACTTGGGGATCTCGCTGGGGCGATCTTGAAGGTCGCCGTCCATGGTGATAATCAGGTCCGAGTCGACTTGCTGAAAGGCTGCGTCGAGCGCGGCCGATTTCCCCTGCCAGCGCTCGAATACAATGGCGTGTATGTCGTCGTGCGACTCGGCCATCTCTTCGATGATGCCGGTAGAACCATCGGTGCTGCCGTCGTCGATCAGCCAGATGCTGCATTCGTGAGGACTCGTGTGTTCACGGATCCCGGCCACCAAGTCGGCAAGGGTCTCTCGTTCGTCGTGAATGGGGATTACAAAGGCAATGTTCATTACGGAAGGGCTTTCTGAAAGAAGGCGCATTGTATCACAGCAGGGCGCGATTCGATGATTTTGCCTGTGCGGTGGAGGCGGTTTCTATGCAGGAAGCTTGGGTGTATACTTCCATAGTCATTCGCCACGCCGCTACGCAGTACTCGCGGTAGCCATGAGTTGTGATTTAGAGAAGGGCCCCAGGCGGGCCCACAACTTGAAGGAGCGATTCTGTATGGAACCGGCACTGATTCGCACACAGATATTGAGGATTTCTCTATTTCACGGGCTGCCGAAATTGCTCGGGATGCATGCGGTAAATGTGCTGAGCCGGATATGCGACGTGCGCACGCTGAGGCCGGGCTACATCTTATTCACGGAAGGGGATGCCGTCTCGGATGATGGGTACATTCTGTTGCGTGGAGAGATAGCGGTGCGGAAGGCGGGATCACCGGAAATTCATGTCGCCGCACCGGAGCTGTTGGGCGAAATGAAACAGTTCAGTCCGGCGGGACAGCGCACGGCCACGGTCGAAGCCCGCGCGGAAATCGAGGTGCTGGATTTTAAGTGGAGCGATTTCCACAGGGATGTCGCGGAACACCTTGACGAAGGACAACAGAAGAAGTTGGCGGAAGCTATCGAGAGTTATGCGTGGCAACATTTTGCGGGCTAGTATTTCTGCGGAGAAGATACGGCGGAGGAGATCTCAACGCGGACATCGTTGCCTTGCCCAAGACCCACTTTATCGATGAGGTCCCCCAAGGCAAGCTGAGATTAACTCCACCCACCGGCTCAGCAATAGTCGCCGCATCCTCTTCGAGGAAGTTTATCTGGAGGGGCTTTGACCGGAGGAATCGCTTTGCTCATCCCCCGGCTACATGCCGCTGCCCCTTCGGGACAGGAGCTTTTCCCCAACATTCAGTGCGGGCAATTTCACCGCCTCGCTCATCTCCCGGCTACCTGCCGCTGCCCCTTCGGGACGGGGACTCTTCCCGAACATTTAGCGTGGGCACCCTCACCGTTTCGCTATGAAACAAGGTGAGATATTGAGGCCTAATCCCAGGTCTCGAACACGGTGTAGATTGCGTTTACCGCGCGGGCGAGGTCGTCGGAATGGACGCCGATGATGATATTCGTCTCGGAGGATCCCTGGTCGATGACGCGGATGTTGACCTCGGCTTCCGCCAACGCTACGCAGAGGCGTCCCGCTACGCCGATGTGGTGGTTCATGGCCTGGCCGACGGTGGCGATGAGCGCGATGTCTTTTGAGATGGACAGCTTGTCGGGTTCGCAGCGCACGCGTATCGCCTCCAATACCGCGTCAGCATGATGTTGCAGCTCTTCGTCTTTGACGATGAGCGAAATGGTGTCGATGCCGGTGGGCATGTGCTCGAAGTTGATGCCGAATTCTTCGAGGACGCCGAGGACGCGCCGCCCAAATCCAACTTCCCGGTTCATGAGGGTCTTCTCGATGTTGATCATGGAGAAGCCTGCACGAGACGCGATTCCGCAGACGGGGTGCGTGGCTTCGCGCTCGGCGACGATCATGGTACCCGTGTCGTCGGGGGCGTGGGTGTTTCTGATGTTGATGGGGATTCGCTTGTCGCGGATGGGGAAGATGGCCTCGTCGTGAAGCACCGACGCGCCCATATAGGCCAGTTCGCGCAACTCGGCGTAGGTGACTTCATCGATACGTCGGGCATTCGGTACGATGCGGGGATCCGTCATGCGGAAGCCGGAGACATCGGTCCAATTTTCGTATAGGTCGGAACCCGAAGCCCGCGCCACGACAGCACCGGTCACGTCGCTGCCGCCGCGGCCGAAGGTCTTGATGCGCCCGTCGGGGTCGGTTCCGTAGAAGCCTGGAATGACAAAAAGGCCGTCGCCCGAAAGCCGCTCTCCCAGTTGCTCGTAGGTGACGGGATCCAGCCTGCCTTCGAAATCGAATTTGATGAACTCTGCCGGGTCGACGAAATCGGCGTTGAGGCGCTCGGCGATCAGGCGGCCGTTGAGGTACTCGCCGCGGGAGACTAAGTAATCCGAGACGGCGTAATCGGCTGCGCCTTTGGCGATGGCCGCAATCTCTGCCGGAACATCCAGGTGTGAATCGAGCGCTTCCGCAAGTTCGACGAAGCGGCCCTCGATGATATCCATGGGCTGCTTGGGATCCAGATCGTCTTGAAGCAGGTGGAACCAGCCGAGCAGTAGATCCGTAATTTTCTTGTCATCGGGTGAGCGCTTGCCGGGCGCGGAGGGCACGACGAAGCGGCGCGATTCGTTTGCTTGGATAATATCGACGGCGCGGAGAATAGCCGAGGCGTCGGCGAGTGAGGTGCCGCCAAATTTGCAGGTGATTTTGTTCATGGTCTTCCGCGTGGTGGTTGGGGGTTTTGATTGAGTGCTTTAGCGTCTTGCCTAAACAACATCCCCCTTGATCCCCCTTCAAAGGGGGACTCTTGCGAGGAATTATTGACATAAAGTCCCCCTTTGAAGGGGGATCAAGGGGGATGTTGCTTTTCCCTATCTTTCTAAGCCTTGGAAATCCGCCTAGGGGATAATATTGCCGATCCAGCGAGACGTGTCATTGAACGTCACGTAAAGGAGCAGGCTGATAATTAGGAGGAGTCCGAACTGTTGCACGTACTCCAGCGTCCGGACGCTGACGGGTTTTCGGCGTATGGCTTCGATCCCGACAAATAGGAGCTGTCCGCCATCGAGTACCGGCAAAGGCAGGAGGTTGAAGATGGCAAGATTGATGCTAATCATAGCGAGAATCTGGAGGAGGTCGACCAACCCCGAGTTCGCGGCCCCTACGGTAACCTGGAAGATCATCACGGGGCCGCCTAGGGCTTTGGGGCTGACGTTGCCTGTAATGAGCGCGAAGAGTGTGCGGCCGATTTGGTTGACCACGCTGACGCTCTCATTCCACGCGTAGGGAATGAGCCCCGCAGCGGACACTTTGTGGGTGACGGTTTCCGTGCCCCAGACGACGCCGATTCTTTGTATGGAACCTACGGTGATTTCCGTGTCGAAGGTCTCTTCTTTTTGCAGAATCCCCTTCCATATAGAAGGCCGATGGACTTTTACCGAAAAGGTTTCGCCAATGTGGTCCCGTTCATAATCGCGAAGGAGCTGGGCGGTGGCGGGCTGCCCGGCGATTTCTGTAATCGTGTCCTTCCGCTTAATATTATTCGCTTCCGTCACTTCTTTGGACACGTCGGCGACTTTGGGCATCGCGTCGGCACTGTCGCCGGTACGGCCCTCCCACAAATCGCGGGGGCTGACTTCCGCGGTGAAGCGGCTGGCTTTCCCGAGGAGTCCAAACAAGCGCGCGGGCCGCTCAATTTCGACACTCAGCAGCGTATCCGAATCCGAGGGTTGGAGTTCATTCATGACGACGGCAACGCTCGTATCGCCGCCCAACGAAATGATCGCGTCTCCCGTGCGTAGGCCCGTGCGTGACGCCACCTCGGAAGATACATCGTCCAGCGTCAACAGTTGAGTCCCGCGCAGAGCAACCAGCGGCCGAATCCTGGGCAAAAATGCGAGGCCCTGTATTTGTCCCTCCGTTTGGGGTTGAAGAGTAAGCTCAATAGCCTCGCCATCCCGATCAACTTCAATCTGCAAGGGAATGCCGGGATCGAGTTCTCGAACCTTCTTGGAAAACGTGCCCGTATCAACGACATTGCCACCAGCACGCCGTACAACATCGCCGCTCTGTATATCCGCAGCGTCCGCGGGCGAGCCCGACATCACGGAACTCACGAGGGCGGTCTGGAAAAAACTGATGCCAAACGTCGCCATCTCGGCGTCTTCGGTTGCCAGTTTTGGGAGGATCTTCGAGAGGTACCGGGTGGTGGATCCATCGGCCCGCATCCGCTCGATTTCCACCTTTACGACATTGTCGCCGCTCAGAGCGCTCCCGTAGATGATATCAATGGGCCGCGAAACAGCGTTGCCATCGATCGAACGGATATAGTCGCCCGTTCTCCAGCCGCGCGTATCGGGCTCGCCGGAGGTGTCCACATCGCCGATATCGCCGCTGATGATGTACATGGGCGCGTCACCGGCCGGCATGTCCTCGCTGACCGTCCCGATTCGGGTGTCGAAATTCATAGCAGGCACTTCGCTGCCCATGGCGCCGATGATGGCGTACACCACGAAGCCAAGGACCAGATTCATCGCGGGCCCGGCGAAGAGGATGATGGCCCGTTCCGTTTTCGTCTTGTTGTTGAACCAGCGCTCGGGCGGGACGTGGCCATAGGTGGCCTCGCGTTCGTCCTCCTCCATGGGGGCGTCTTCCTGGCCGGCCATCTTGACGTAGCCACCAATCGGCAGAGCCCCGATACAGTAGTCGGTCTCCCCGTACTTGAACCCAAACAGGCGTGGGGGCATACCGAGGCTAAAGCGGTCTACATACACACCGCAGGCTTTGGCCGCGAGGAAGTGGCCCATCTCGTGAATAAAGATGAGTATGCCCAACACTAACAAGAAGATGGCAATATTGAAGATCATGTGAGTTCTACTCCGGCCGCGCCGATTAATTCGTTGGCCTTTCGCCGCGCGTCGGCGTCGGCGGCGAGAATATTTTCAAGCGTCGCATCTCGGGGAGCGTCCGCGGTACTTAGCGTCGCTTCAACGATTTCCGGGATGCGCGTGAAGGGGATACGCCCTGCGCAAAATGCGCCGACAGCTTGCTCGTTTGCTCCGTTTAACACTGCGGGTGTTGTTCCTCCGCGCCGCGCGGCGTCCATGGCGAGCCCCAAACAGGGAAACTCGGAAAAGTCAGGCGTCGCAAAGGTTAGGGCGCTCATCGTGGCTAAGTCCAATCTGGCAATTGGACATTTTACACGTTCGGGCCATGTTAGTGCGAACTGAATCGGCAGTTTCATATCGGTAACGCCCATATGAGCCAGGATGCCGCCATCGGTGAACTCGACGAGCCCGTGGACCAGGCTCTGCGGGTGGATAATCACTTCAAATGCGTCCAACGGCAAGTTAAAGAGGCGCATGGCCTCGATCAGTTCGAGCCCCTTGTTCATTAGCGTCGCCGAATCGACACTAATTTTCGGGCCCATATCCCAGGTGGGGTGTTTGGTCGCCTGGGCCGGGGTTACGTTTTCGAGTTCAGAACGGGGCGTCCGGTAAAAGGGCCCGCCGGAAGCGGTGAGATAAATCTTGTGTACTTCGTCCATGTCGTGGCCATGAATACACTGGAAGATGGCGCTGTGCTCGCTGTCCACGGGCAGCACCTTCACTCCCTCGGTGTGGGCGCGTTCCATGATCAACTCGCCTGCCATGACGAGCGGCTCCTTGTTGGCCAGCGCCACGTCCGAACCCGCGTCGATCGCGTTCAGGATAGGCGTCAGGCCCGCCGCGCCCACCATGGCGCAAAGGACGATATCCGCCGGGCGGGAGGCCAGTTCCGCAACGCCTTCATCGCCGGACAAGACTTCGGCGGTCGAACCCTGGTCGGTGAGGCGTGCTGCGGCGGACTCGTCACTGAGGGCCACAGCAGCCGGCTGGAATTCGCGTATTTGGGAGGCGAGTCCTTCGGCGTCGCTTCGGGCGCACAACGCGACCACATCGAAGCGCTCGGGATCTAGCCGTACGACATCGAGGGCGCTCTTTCCGATGGACCCGGTGGAACCGAGTATGGCAATTTTCTTTTTCATGGATAGTCTCAGTGGCGCGTCTCAGGTGACACGAAGTCAAGATTGGGTGGCCGCTTCAAACTCGTTTGGAGGTGCCACCCAGGAATATGCAAACGTTTTTGACCTATAGCGTTGACCGCCTACGTTGGAGTCGTACCGTTAGGTGCCTGTTTTCCCGTGCGGTATAGACGTAGGGTGTCGCGGCTCTTGGCGCGTTCTGTCAAGAGGCGTTTGATTTCGGAGCCCGACCCGGTCTTGAGGATCTTGTTTGCAAAGCGCTTGGCGGCTAGGAGCTTCGTATTGGCTATTTCGGCGTGTATCCGTGGCAGGGAGACGGACGACATGCTCAACGACGCGAAGCCCATCCCAATCAGCGTCTCGGTAAACAGGGGATCGCCGGCCATTTCTCCGCAAATCGAGCACGGGATGTTGGTCTTGCGCGCCACATCGATCACCTGCTTCAACATGCGCATCACGGCTGGATGATGGGGCTTATAGAGGGGCGCGGTGCGCTGATTAACGCGGTCTATGGCGAGGCAATATTGGATGAGGTCGTTCGTACCGATGCTGAAGAAATCGCATTCGCGGGCGAGATCCTCGGCCAGAACGACCGCCGAGGCCACCTCAATCATGGATCCCACCTTTACATCCCTATCGAATGGGACGTCTCGCGCCTCCAGGTCGTCGCGAACCTGCTGGAGAACGCGCATTGCTTCGCGCAATTCGTCAACCCCGGTAATCATGGGGAACATGATCTGTGCCGTCCCATACGCGCTGGCGCGGAACATGGCGCGGAGCTGCGCCTTGAAAATATCGGGCCGGTCGAGGCAGAAGCGGATGGAGCGCCAGCCGAGCTGTGGATTGGACTCCTTGTGGTCGCTGAGGTAGCTCACCATTTTGTCCCCACCAATATCGAGCGTCCGCATGGTGATGGGCAGGGGTGCCAAGGATTGCACCACGCGTTTGTAGACCTCAAATTGTTCGTCTTCGGTTGGCAAGGAGGTTCGGTTCATGTAGAGGTATTCGGTGCGGTACAGCCCTACGCCTTGGCATTGATCTTTTAGCGAATCGGTCACTTCGATGGGAAGTTCAATATTGGCGAGCGTCTCGATTTCAGTGCCGTCAAGCGTTTTGCTGGCCTTCCCGGTCCCTGCGGAAATAAGAGCTTGGCGTTCCTGATCCTGGCGCTCCTTCTCGCGCATGTATTTTTCGACGGTCGCCGGGTTGGGGCGCAGAATAACTTGGCCGCTGGTGCCATCGACGATCACCTGGTCGCCCACGCCCACGCGGGCGCCGACATGCCGCAAGCCCACCACGGCAGGAATCTCGAAGGCTCGGGCAAGAATCGCCATGTGGGATGTGGGCCCACCCTCGTCGGTGGCGAGCGCCAGGGTATTGCCCATGTCCATCTTCGCCGTTTCGGAGGGTGTCAGTTCGTGGGCCACCACGATGGAAGGGGTCTCGATGTGGTCGAGGCTCTCCTCGTCTTCGCCGGACAACGCGTGAAGTATCCGCCGCCCCAGATCGACGAAATCCGAGATGCGCTCACGAAAACTTGCGTCATCCACCGACTTCAAGGCCGCTGTCATCTCCTTGATTTTCGCGTCTACGAGGTACTCGACATTGAGATGATTTTCGTTGAGTAGACGCTCGATATCCGGGCGAAGCGTTACGTCGTCCAGCATTTCCATATGGGCTCTGAAGATAGCCGCGTAGGTATCGCCCACTTCATCTGCCGTCCGATGGATGACATCGGTTAGCGAGGTGCGTACCCGTTCGACGGCCTCGTCATAGCGCTGGAGTTCGGCAACGGGGTCGTCAATCGAGTACTGAGGCACATCGGTCGTATGGACCCGAAAGGGGAGCGTGGGGCCGATGGCCACCCCAGGCGAGACTCCTATCCCCTTGATGAACAGCTCCACTACTCTTCCCCAAATCCCGATTCGACCAGTGCGCGAACGGCGTCCATGGCTTCTTGCGCGTCTTCGCCTTGACAGATAACTTCGAGCCGGGTGCCGCGGGCCGCCGCCAAGGTTAGTAGGCCCATGATGCTCTTGGCGTTGATCTGGTGACCATCCTTCGAGACGTGCACGTCACATTTGAATTTGAGGACGAGCTGCACGAATTGTTGTGCCGGACGCAGATGCATCCCGAGGGAATTGCTGATGGTTACTTCTTCGGATACTTCCACAATTGGGACTTTCCAGGTTGTTGATTCGTTCCAGCGGTATTGCGGGGTACTTCGTAACCGAGTACGCAGCCTAAACGGGCCCCGCGCAGACACCGGGCTATGATACCGAAATCGCCTGATCGATGCACGGAGGCGCGAACGCGGGTTCTGACTCGCAATGACAATTTGAATCGGGTCAACTATGGACCAATATACAAGGTTCTCTGTGGCTACGTTGTTTTCGATGTGCGCATACCACCGGAATGTACAGGATCTTGGGGTGCAATTGATTCCGGTTTGGCATGGGCCTATCATAGTGGCCCGTCGGGGTGTCGGGATCTTCGTGGAAGGACTCGGCATCCCCGTATGTTGACTGAGTAGGCCTCCGCCTTTCGCAAATCGAGGCGGTAGAAAATGAAAACAGGAAGTTATGCGTAGAAATATAGTGCACCTTGGCGCGGCCAATTTGAAGTACGAGATCCGTGAGATCGTTGCGATAGCCCATGAGATCGAACGCTTGGGCCAAGCGATCACCTGGGAAAACATCGGCGATCCCGTCCAAAAAGGTGAGACGCCCCCGCAGTGGATTCGCGAGATCGTTTGCGAATTAGTGGATCAGCGGACGTCGTGGGCCTATTGCGATTCGGCGGGCGTGCCGGAAACGCGTGAGTTCCTCGCGGGCAACGTGAACAAGCGTAAGGGCGTCCAGGTCACGACCGACGACATCATGTTCTTCAACGGGCTCGGCGACGCGGTCGCGAAGGTCTATGGATGGTTGCGGCGCGAAGCGCGGATTCTAGGGCCATCTCCCGCGTACAGCACCCATTCGTCTGCTGAGGCGGCGCATTCCGGATACAGCCACGTAACATATGATCTCGACCCAACCCGCGGTTGGATGCCGGATGTGGAGGATATCCGCAACAAGGTTAAGTACAACGATTCCATCGCCGGGATCTTGATTCTGACACCAGACAATCCGACGGGCGCAGTCTATCCCCGGGCAATTTTAAAGGAGATAGCGGAGATTGCGCGTGAGTACGATCTATTTATTATCACGGACGAGATCTACGCCCACATCGTCTACAGCGGTGATCCGCACCTGCATCTCAGCGAATGGATCGGCGACGTGCCCGGTATTGCCATGCGGGGGATCAGCAAGGAATATCCCTGGCCTGGGTCGCGCTGCGGGTGGCTTGAGATCCTGAACAAGGATAAGGACGAGAATTTTTCCATTTATACGAACAGCCTGCTCGCGGCGAAACGCCTGGAGGTCTCCTCTACGACGTTGCCCCAGATGTCCATACCTCTCGTGATGGGCGATGCGCGCTATGCCGCGCACCTGGATGGGCGTGAGGCCATGTTTGGCGAGCGGGCGGATGAGATGATGGCGGCTTTCGAGGGCTGCGAATCTGTTCTCGTGAACAAGCCTGGCGGCGCGTTCTATTACACCGTCATGTTTAACGACGGTGTCATCAACGGCGACCAGACCCTTCCCATCGAAAACCCGGAGATCGAAAAGCTCATCGCCGATCGGGTGCGCGACGTGGCGCCGGACAAGCGATTTGTCTACTACCTCATGGGGGCGACGGGAATCGTCGTCGTGCCGCTTACGGGCTTTCAATGCGAACACACGGGCTTCCGAGCCACGCTGTTGGAGACCGACCCCGTGAAGCGCGCATGGATTCTGAAGACCTTGCGCGACTCCATCGATGTGTATACGGGAATCCGCACGGGAGCGTCGCTGGCCGTGTCGGAGGCTTAGTCTGATGGATGTTGGTCTTCTGATGACTTGGGGGCCTCAGTCGGTCTGAGCGAGATCGGCCTGTGTCGCGCGAATCCATGATGAGCAGGCCGCACCGCTATTTCGTACCGTGTGAGGAACCCACGCGGGCACGAGAATCTCCCGGCCCGGTCGGGGAAAATGCGTCGCGCCTTTGAATTCGATTTCGATATCACCGTCCATGGCCACGATAAGCGTGTCGGAGTCGTTTACCGCGTTCCCACGGACTTCCCCCACGTCACAATTCTGCAGAGCACAATAAAATCCGCGCTGCTTCAACCGATGCGCCACTTCTCTAAACGGGCCACGCTCTATCATGGATCTTCTCCTTTGTCGCGAATCCGACTTGTGTGTCC
The DNA here is from genome assembly GCA_029937645.1 of Candidatus Hydrogenedentota bacterium. Taxonomy (GTDB): domain Bacteria; phylum Hydrogenedentota; class Hydrogenedentia; order Hydrogenedentales; genus JAPYPO01. The sequence continues at coordinate 1,326 of JAPYPO010000015.1, read as the reverse complement.
TACTACCCAGAAGGGTCCATGCGTACTTTCCAGCGCTCAACGCGACATAGCCGCAATCAAATCGGTCGAGCTGGTATCGAGCAAATGTCTTCTTTCCTGTCATTGCGAGTCAGAACCCGCTTCGCGGGAAATTGGGATAAGGAAGTCGCCAGATGCAGACAAAATGGGAACTGATTAACACCGGCTCGCGAGCCGAAGCGTTCTGGCCCGTTGTTTTACCCGACCCCCTACACTTCGTATAATCCCCGCCCGGCCACATCCTTGCATCCCCACAGAATCAGGAAACTCCTTTGTCCCAAACGAACTCTCATCTCAGCGGCCTAAACCCTCAACAGCAAGCCGCCGTACTGACAACAGACGGCCCCGTACTCGTCGTGGCAGGTGCGGGCAGCGGCAAGACGACCGTCGTGACGCGCCGCATCGCGTATCTACTGAAGAAAAAACTCGCGACGCCAGGCCAACTCCTCGCCGTAACCTTTACAAACAAGGCCGCTCTCGAGATGCGGGAACGCGTCGCCTCCTTGGTCGGAAAAAAGGCCGCGAAGGACATCGAGATATCCACCTTCCACTCGTTCTGCCTGAAGGTTCTACGCAAGCACATCGAGTTGCTCGGCTACCGCAAAAATTTTACGATCGCGGGCGAGGGCGATTCGCGGACCTTGCTGCGCCGCGTGCTGGACGACATCGAGGGCGCGGGAGAACAGTTTAGCCCAGCCATGTTTCGGGCGGAGATCAGCCTACGGAAGGGACGCACGGAACCCGAGGCTACATCTCCCTCGAAGGAGGGCGCGGCGGAAAAGTACGAGACATGGATGCCGGAGGTATACGGCCGCTACGAATCCGCCCTCCGCGCGGCAAACTCCGTCGACTTTGACGATCTACTCGGATTGACCCTGAAACTCTGGAACGAACATCCACGCATCCTCTCCGCATACCAGGAAAAATACCGTTACGTGATGGTGGACGAATACCAGGACACAAACCCCGTGCAATACGGGCTCGTCCGCCGTCTCGTCGAGAAGCATTCGAACCTCTGCGTCGTCGGCGACGATGATCAGTCTATCTACGGCTGGCGTGGCGCGGATGTGCGTAACATCCTCCGCTTTGAAAAGGATTACCCCTCCGCAAAAATCGTTACCTTGGATCAAAATTACCGGTCCACTCGGACCATTCTGCGCGCGGCGAATGCGGTCATCTCGCGCAACGGCGCACGCCGCGAAAAGAAGATGTGGAGCGACGTCGGCGAGGGGCGCCCCATCGATTGGCTGATCACAGGCGACGACGATCACGAAGCGAAAATGGCCGTCGCGTGGCTCGACCACATCC
>JAPYPO010000432.1 GCA_029937645.1 Candidatus Hydrogenedentota bacterium | reverse complement strand
ACGGCCTCCTCCTCCCCCCGGTTCACAGCCGGGTTGGAGTGTGCCCGTACCGCGAAAAGCCCGTATTATCCTTCCTGACAGCCCAGGCCGAACGATATCCGTTATTTGAGGTGGCCGTCTCCCCCAGTTTATAGTGATTTATCGGACCAGGAATTGAAGTCAACCCCGGGGGCCGGGGCTGCGTTAACTATAACGAAAGAGCCGAGTTATCCCTCGTGGTGAGGGTGGGCTCGAAACTTGATGCGCGTAAAATCCTGTGCGACGGTTCAGCGGTCTCATGATTGGTCCTGCTGGACACGTGGGCAATTGGGCTAAAGAGTAAGGCATCGATGGTACGCGGACTCTTATATAGGCAGATGTTTAAGGCTGCTGAAGCGGCATTGATAATCCTGTGTCTGCTTTGGTCCGGTTTTTTTGTATTCAATAATTTCGTCATAGCGAAGACGGATTCTGCCACGTCCAGCCCGTTTGATGACGTGCCTGGAGACAGTTTCGAATTCGCCAGTACGGGCCCGCTTGGGACGTATGTCGCGATTACACAGAGCGGAATCTTCGGGGCGGCCGGGAAGGAGGGCGCCCCGAAAATGCCTGTGCCCAAGGCGCCGCCTCCGCCGACGACGACGATCACCAAGCTGCCGCTTGTGCTCAAGGCGACGGTGCTTGCGGGCCCGCTGGATCCATTGTCGAGTGCGACGATACAGCACAAAGACCAAGGCCAAGTAACGAAGACCTATTTCCTTGGCAATGAAGTATTCGACAAGGTGTACTTGCTGGAGGTCCGCAAGTATGAGGTCATATTGCGCAATGAGCGGGAAAATAAAAATGAGCATCTGCCCATGGCAGAGCTTACCGAGATCGTCGCGAATGCGCCCCCAAAAGTTCCATCGCCCCGTGACCGTCGTGGAGCGGCTGCGGCCGCCCGGACCGCACGGTTGGGCAAGACGATTGAGTTGAAGCACCAAGATATCCAGCAGAAGCTGGTTGACCAATACCAGGACATCGCAACGAAGGTGGATGTGAAGGAGCACAAGGATAAGAACGGAAAGGTAATCGGGCTTACCTCATCCAATATTTCTCAGATTGCGTTGGCCAAGGAACTTGGTTTGAAGGATAACGACATCCTGACAACGATGAATAATAAACCAATTGACAGCACGGACTCGATACTTAAAGTGTTGAACAATTTCAGTGGTACGAAAAACTTTCGCATTGGCATTATTCGGAACGGCAAGCAGACGTACTTGAACTACTCGTTGAAATGATGATTGAAACGCGCGCAACGGCTTCAGTGGTCTTAGACCAGCCGTTGTTAACTCAGCCGCTATTAGCCCACCGCTCGTTTGCAGCGTGTCGGCCTTGCGGTGGGCTTCTATAGGACCGCATGGCTCATATAGGACCGCATGGCTCATATTGGACCGCATGGCTCATATGGATGGGCCCGTGTGCGCCCTAGGGGCTTCGATGGTGCGAAGCAAATACACTCTGTGATTAATCCGGGAAAGGAATACGCGTGAAGACTAGTATGCTCCTTCGCGTCGCGCTGGCGATTTTTTTGGCCGGCGCCGCAGTCTGGCCTGCGACCGCTCAGCAGCGGCGCTTATCTCCCGAGGCCCAGGCCCTGGTGGATGCGCAGCAAGCCGCGCCCACGCGCCCGCAAAATGGACAGCCGCCGACGGAACCGATCCATGTAAATTTCGGCGATACCGAATTGATAAACATCGTTGAAATGATGACCGCGCAAATTGGGGGGAACTTTCTGCTCCCCCCCGGAAACGTTCTCAATATCAAGGTCGCCATTTTTGCATCCGAACCGATCCCGGCGGAACTGGCGTACGAATTTTTGGAATCCCTTCTCGCCATGCACAATTTTTCCCTGGTGGAAACGCTGGATGGCAACCTGATCAAGATCGTGCAGGCGGGGGAAAATCCGGAGAAGCTCGACATCGAACGGGGCAACGTCCCGCCCAAAGATGGCTTCGATAATTACACGATACGCATCGTAAGCGTGGAATACGCGGCGGTGGACGAAGTAGCGACATTGTTGACAAAGGTCGGTTCTCAGGGAGCGGGCGCATTGATTGAAGTGTGGAATTCGACCAACATGCTTATCATTCGCGACACGGCGGAAGGCATGCGGAACATGTTGGAGTTGCTGGAAATTATCGATATTCCAGGCAACCAGGTGGTGATGGAAATTTTCAACCTTCAGTATGAGCGGGCGGAAACGATCCAGCAGTTTGTGCAGGATGTGCTGTCGGATGACGCCGCAGGGGGCGGTGGCGCGAGGTCGGCGGCGGCGCCGCGTGTGGCAACGCGGGTACAGCGGGCGACCGTGCCGGGCAAGGCGGCGCCTACTCAGGTGGGTTCGCGGGAAAATGTATTGCGGATGGTGCCCAACGAACGCCTGAATGCGCTTATCGTGGTGGCGTCGGAGCCGATGATGGTGCAGGTTCGTGATTTGATAGACCAGATCGATACGCCTACGCCGTATGAAGAGAATACGATTCACTATGTGGAGTTGCGAAACGCCGATGCGGAGGAAGTGGCGACCGCCTTGGAAGGATTGACCGGGCTCGCCCCACGCCAAGGCGGTGGTGAGGGAGGCGGTGGAGGCGGCGCTCAGACCGCGCAAGTCCAGCCCTTCGAAAAAGAGATCTCGATTACGCAATACGAGGCCACGAACTCTTTGATTATCGTGGCGACGCCTCAAGATTTTCGGCGTCTCGAGTTGTTGATCAGCAATATCGACGTGCCGATTCGTCAGGTAAATGTCGAAGCGATCATTATGGAAGTGTCCATCAATGACAAGTTTGAGCTGGGCGTGGAGTTGTTGGGGTTGACCGGAGACGACGCGTTTGGGCTCAACAATGTGGCGAACCTTACGAACGCTATCCTAGGCGGCCCCCTCGCGCTTGCGGGACCCGGACTGTCCTTCGGCATTCTGGACGGCACGACGGAAGTTCCCGTGCCCGGCCTGAATGGGGAGGCTGGGGGGCTCACGCTGCAAACGATTCCGAACGTACCGTTGCTCCTAAGGGCGTTGGAGACGGTCACGGACGTGGAAGTGCTCTCGCAGCCGAATCTCCTGACGCGTGATAACGAGGAATCGACAATTACGGTTGGACAAGACATCCCTATTGTTTCATCTTTACAGGATAATCTTCAGGGCGGACGAAACCCCGGATTTTCAGGCTTTTCGGGACGAGGCAGCGTTCAGCGGCAGCGGGTCGGTGTGATCATGACGGTAAAGCCGCAGATCAACGAAGGCGACTATGTGTCCATGGAAGTTACGGTTGAGGTTTCGGAACCAGTGGAAAGCACGGTGGGCATCAGTGATCAGAGCCAAGGGGGCGCCACGATTAATCTCACGGAGGTGGTCAACAATGTCGTGATTCCCGATGGCAGCACGGGAATTATCGGGGGACTACTCCGGGAAGGAAAGAACCGCACGACGAGCGGCGCGCCTGGATTGTCAGATATCCCAATGCTGGGCTGGCTGTTCCGCAATAAGATTAATGCGCGCAGCAAACAAAACCTCGTGATCCTCCTGACGCCCCACGTCATCAAGGAGGCGCATGATCTGGAGCGGGTCACGGACTTCCGGTTGGGTGAGTTTTACGATCGCAATATCGAGGTTATCTTTGAGAAGGAAATGTTCTTCAAGAAGCTCAGGAAGAAACACGAGATTCGCAAT
>JAPYPO010000431.1 GCA_029937645.1 Candidatus Hydrogenedentota bacterium | reverse complement strand
AGCCAGGCCGGCAACGAATAGCGGGTCGCAAGATACTCCACACGATTTGACTCGGCGTCGGGAAACTCGACGTCGGCGAGCGTTTTCGGTGCGCGATTTAGCACGGCGTTGACCAGACGTGCTGTGCCGGCATGGCCGTGCTTTTTCGCGAGGTCGACGGAGGTGTGAACCATAGCCGGAAACGTTACTTGATTGCAGAATAATGCCTGGAAGACACCCATGCGCAATATACAAAGGATGCTCGCGGGTAGTTTTTCGAGGGGCTGGTGCGTGCGGCTCTTGAGTATGAAATCGCAGAGCCCCCTATGCCGCGCGGTGCCGTAGACCAGTTGCGTCATGAAGCGCGTGCCCCGGCGGGAGATGTTCTTCTTTCTCCGCAAGGTGCGGTCGATCGCGCGGTTGATGTAAGCGTCCTGTTCGAATACGCGCAACAATACTTGGACGGCGGCGTCGCGCACTGGGTCGGCTGGCATGATTAGGAAAAATCCTCGAAGCGGTCACCGGGGCGAATTTCGTGGCCCCGCAAAAAATCGGAAACCGGCATGGCGCGCTTGCCGGGGGCCTGAACTATATCGAGAGAAACTGCTCCCGCCGAGGCGGCAACAATGATGGCGTCCTTTTCCACTCGGAGGACGGTACCCGGTGTTTCGTTGTGTGATTCGTCCAGGGCCTGGGCGTGATGGATGCGATACACGTCGCTCTGATATCGCGTCTGCGCCATGGGCCATGGATTCGCCGCTCGGACCAGGTTGACGATTTCCTCGGGCGATGCGCCCCATCGGACGCGGCCATCGCTTTTTTCGAAAATGCGTGTCACGGTTGCGCCTGAATCGCTCTGAGGCCGAAACTTGGCTTGGCCGGATTCGATCAAGTTTGCGCCGTTCACCATCAACGTGGCCCCGAGTGCAGCGAGGCGGTCGCTGAGCGTGGCGGCGGTATCGTCCGGGTTGATCGCCACGGGTTCCTGGATGAGGATATCCCCGGTGTCCATGCCCGCGTCGAGCCTCATAATGGAAACCGCGGTCTCGGTCTCGCCTGCGCGTATGGCGCTTTGGATTGGGGAGGGTCCGCGGTATTGGGGAAGGCGGCTGGGGTGCATGTTTATATAGCCGTGTTTCGGGACATCGAGGATGGGTTGTTTCAGGATGCGCCCGTAGGCCACCAACGCGCACACGTCGGGATTCCGCTCGCGCAGCCAGGCCTCGAATGCGCCGTCGTTGAGTTTCAACGGTTGGATGGTTTCGATGCCGTGCTCCGAGGCCCAGGCCTTGGTCGAGGGCGGGACGAGTTTCTTGCTTCGGCCCTTGGGTTTGTCGGGGCGGCACACAAGCGCGACCACCTCGTGGGCGTCGGTAAGGGCCTCCAACGAGGGGACGGCGAGTTCTGGCGTGCCAAAGAATACGATACGCACGGAGGTCTTTCTACGTGAATTGGGGCAACAAAAGGGCGCGACGGATTTGCTTACGTTAGGATGTCAGCCCAGGGATGTCCATCCCGCCGGTCAACTCAGTCATCTTGGCCTGGACTAACTCGTGGGCCTTGGACACGCCTTCGTTTACCGCAGCGCGAATCAAGGTTTCCAGCATTTCCGGGTCGTCTTTATCGATGATATCGGGATCGATGCTAAGGGAGATCAGCTCCATCTTACCGTTGACCACGACGGTCACCATGCCGCCGCCGGAGGAGGCTTCGATTTGCTCGGTAGCAAGCTGCTCCTTGACACCTTCCATCTTGCCTTTCAGCTCCAAGGCGTGCTTCATCATACTGCCTAGATTTCCAAGTCCCTTAGGTAACACGACGACTCCTTATGCTGTGCGATTTGCTTCTGAGGTGATGGGGAGAAGTATACCTGTCCGCCGGAGGGGGCTGCAAAGTTGCGCTGGATAGAAGCCCCCGCCGCTACGCGAGTATGGAATGCACGACTTTGCCGTGGACGTCGGTCAGTCTGTAATCGCGGCCCTGGAAACGGTGGGTAAGTCTCAGATGGTCTATTCCGAGCAGGTGGAGCATGGTGGCGTGTAGATCGTGTACGTGCACAGTATTTTCGACGGCGTGGTAGCCGAGTTCATCGGTATTTCCGTAGGTCATTCCGCCTCGGATTCCGCCGCCCGCCAACCACATCGAAAACCCCTTGATGTGATGGTCGCGCCCGTCACCCTGTGCCATCGGAGTGCGTCCAAACTCGCCGCCCCAAATAATGAGCGTCTCATCGAGCATGCCGCGTTGCTTCAAATCCGTAACGAGCGCCGCCGTTGCACGGTCGACATGCTTGGCTGTTCTCTCTGTTCCCACCTTGACCTCACTGTGATGATCCCAACCGCGGTGATACAATTGAATAAAGCGAACGCCACGCTCTGCCAACCTCCGGGCGAGGAGACAGTTTGATGCGTAGGTGCCGTCCGCGCCCGGTGTGCCGTACATGTCTAAGATATGCTGGGGCTCGTCGGACAGGTCCATGAGATCGGGGACGCTGGTTTGCATGGTAAAGGCCAGTTCGTATTGGCTGATCCGCGTAGCAATCTCTTCATTGTCGGCGAGTTCATTATGAATGCCATCCAATTGCTGGACCGTGTCGATGACGTCGCGTTGGCGATCCAGGGTGTATCCAGGCGGGGCGCCGATGTAATGTACGGGATTGCCCATGGATTGAAACTGCACGCCCTGATAGTGGCTTGGTAGGAATCCGGAATGCCATTGACGCGTCGCAATCGGCTGCGACTGCCCCCCGCCCTCGGATACAAGCACGACGTACCCGGGCAGATCCGAGCTTTCACTCCCCAGCCCATAGAGCGTCCATGCCCCCATACTGGGCCGACCGGAGATCGCAGATCCGGTGTTCATGAAGGTGTGCGCGGGATCGTGATTGATCTGTTCTGTATGCATGGATCGAATGATGCAGATGTCGTCGGCGATGCCACTGATGTGCGGAAGAATGCTCGAAATTTCCTGCTGCGATTCGCCGTGGCGCTGGAAAGGGTGTTGCGGCGCGAAACAGTGTAACTTGGCCCCTTGCAACTGCGCGATCGGCTGCCCCTCGGTGAAGGATTCGGGCATGGGTTGACCGTCTAACCGCGCAAGTTCGGGTTTGTGGTCGAAGGTTTCGAGATGGGAGGGTCCACCGGCCATGCAGAGGTGAATCACCCGCTTGACGCGTGGCGCGAAGTGCGGTGTGAGAATGCCGCTTCCGGCAGTTCCAGTGCTCGCTTGGGCTTGGGGATTGAGGAGACTCGCGAGCGCGAGGCTTCCCGCGCCCATGGCGGCACGCCCTAGAAACTGGCGGCGGGTCTGGAGCAAGGGATCGAAGTCGTCAGGTATGTTCATTCGGAATTCCTTAGTCTCTTATGATGAGTTCGGCCAGATTCAAGAGTACGCGGGCTACGGAAGTCCACGCGGCCAATTCTGTGGGATCGATATCGTCCGGCACCGGCGAGTTGCCTACCTGTAGCGTGGCCTTCGCAGCCTCCGTATCCGCCCCAAATTGCTTCCGATGCTTGTTGAGAATTTTCTTGAGAAGCGTAAGCTCACGGGAATTTGGTTTTCGGCACAGCGCCTGATTCATTGCCCAATTAATTCGCTGCTCGGCGTCGCTGAGATCTTCGCGAAGAATGCGCGCCGCGAAGACCCGCGCCGCTGCGGCATAGAGTGGGTCGTTCAATAAAACGAGGGCCTGCTGCGGCGTATTCGACTTGGGACGAT
>JAPYPO010000430.1 GCA_029937645.1 Candidatus Hydrogenedentota bacterium | reverse complement strand
ACCCGGCCCTCTGCAATGGTGCCGGGCCAAGAAATAATCCCGGGTACACGAATCCCCCCTTCATAAGCATCTGACTTGATGCCGCGAAGATTGCCAACCCGTTCCTGGCGATTGCTGCCGTTATCGGACGAATAAATGATCAGCGTATTTTCGGGCGCATCGACTTCCTTCAGCTTTTTGAGCAATCGCGCGATCGCGCGATCCGTGTTGTCGATACAGGCGGAGTAGATTGCGCCTTGGTCGTCCAACGCGCCGTATTGGGAAACGAGTTCGTCCGGCGCCCCGACGGGGACGTGGGGCTCGTGAAACCAGATGTTCAGAAAAAACGGTGCGTCGGGGTCGCGCTCTTTGTCGAGCCAGGAGATTGCGTCGTCGATGACGACGTGGCTGGCATAGCCATCGAGCTTTCCAACGCGCTCGCCGTTGCGCAGGAAGTTGGTGGGATCCTTGGGCGTGACTCCGCTGTTCGTGCCAAACCAGTAGTCAAAGCCATGTTCCGTTGGCGATGGCTTGCTCTTCCGGCTTTCACTTGGCAGACCCAAATGCCATTTGCCAAAATGCGCTGTCGCGTACCCCTGACCCTTGAGCACTTCAGCCAGTGTGACCTCGCGCTCCAGTAGATGCATTGGCGAATCATCGAAAATCAACACACCGTAGAGGCCCGCGCGGACGTGTTGGCGCCCCGTCAGCAAGACTGCGCGCGACGGCGTACAGACCGGGGCTCCCGAATAGAAATCGGTGAACCGCACGCCCGTGGCCGCGAGGCCATCGACCGCCGGCGTCTTCACCGGGCCGCCATCGCAGCCGAGGTCTTTGTAGCCCAGATCGTCAGTCAGCAACATGACCACATTCGGGCGTTCGGCGGCGCTTGCTGCCGTGGCGGGCAACACGATAGTCATCAGAATGGCCAGGATCCGCAATCCTGCGAAAATCCGCGCGTTGGAATCTATTTCGTTGTTCATTTTGGATCTCCCTGTGACTGGCCGTTGGCCGTCTCTATTTCCGACATGTTCCCATATGGACCTGCTTGCGTCGCTGCGTCATCGTGATTCCTCCGTAAATTACACACTAACTTAACGGCGAATCACTCCGATTCCAACTGAGACGACACAATTCATCCTCACTAGAAGAGTTCATTGATGCTTGAATTCCTCAGAACTGAGCCCTGACAGAAGCTACTTCTACTGGGCTCTTACAGGGCCCAGCAACTCACTTTGCGGCATAGCGATCCACGCGAATCTGAGCGGTAATCGAATGGGCCAACATCCCTTCGACATCGCACTGTCTCTTGGTGACTTTGCCGACTTTGACACTGGCGTCTTCGGTCATACGCTGATAAGTCACGGTCTTCAGGAACTTGCCCACCCACACCCCTCCGGTATAACGGGCCGAACGTCCGGTGGGCAATATATGATTCGTGCCAATGGACTTGTCGCCGTAGGCAACCGTGGTCTCCTCGCCGATGAATAGGGATCCGTAATTCGTCAACCGGTCGAAGTAGTAATCGATGTCCTCGACGTGCAGTTCGAGATGTTCCGGCGCGTAGTCATTGCTGAGTGCAATAGCCTCGTCGGCACTCTCCGCGACGTAGACCTTGCCGTTGTCGCGCCACGAGACCTCGGCGATATCTTTGGTTGGAAGAGTCTTGAGCTGGGTTTCTAAGGCCGCCAGCATCTTACGTGCGAATTCTTCGCTGCGGCAGATGGCGATCTGTCCACTGTTGGGATCGTGCTCTGCTTGCCCCAGCAAATCGGTCGCCACGAGATCGGGGTCGGCCTTATCGTCGGCGATGACAGCGATCTCGGTGGGACCAGCCAACAAATCGATGCCGCACTGCCCAAAGAGTTGGCGCTTGGCTTCAGCAACGAACTTATTGCCCGCTCCGCAGAGCATATCTACGGGGTCACACTCTCCCATACCAAAGGCCATTAGGGCGAATGCCTGGATCCCGCCTGCGACGAAGATGCGATCACACCCCGCCTTGTGCATGGCGTTGATTGTGGCAGGGAATGGGCCCTCACCGCCGGAGGGCGGGGTACAACCGATAACGGTTTTTACGCCCGCGACCTTGGCCGGGATGATGCTCATCTGCGCGGAGCCGAACATGGGGTAGCGGCCACCGGGGACGTAACTCCCCACGCTCTCGACGGGAATGTGTCGGTGGCCTAAAATGACGCCGGGGCGAATCTCCGTTTCGAGGGGTTGGAGCGTCGCGAGTTGCGCTTCCGCGAAGGTGCGCACGTTGTGTTGGCAGTAGTCCGTGTCGGATATAAGCTCGGGATTGCATGTTGCAACCGCCGCGTCAATTTCCGCTTGACTCAACTCAAAGCTGTCTGGATTCCAGTTGTCGAATTTCTCGCTGTATTCCCGCACCGCGTCCATGCCGCGGGTCTCGAGATCCAAGAGGATTTTCGACACGTATTGGGCAGTCTCTTGATCCTTCTCAAAGAGCCTGTGCCCACCTTCTTTGATAACCTTCATGCTGAAGTCTCTTCTGCCTGCGGCTGGTTATTGCGTTGCGCCGAATCGCGGTTTCTACGAAGCCCTACAATGGCCAACACGCCCATCCAGAAAGCGCAAATCAAAAGCCCGATCGCCTCCCGGGCCAGTTCCACATCAAGGGAACTCATTTTGGGCTCCAGGAGTAACAGCAGCGTGTTCGGATGCCAACCCGGCATGAAGTACGCGAACCCGGTGAGATACCCCGGAACGCCCAGCGCGGCCATGAAGGTATATCGATTCGCGATGGCCAGGGCCGTAACGGTAGTCGCATAGACGTACGCCAGCATCCAAGGCAACGGATCGGGATCGTTGTACTGAACGCCGATGCAAAGAAGAAATACGATCAACATGACGATGTTGAATATGCGAATCATCCTGTTCCCCGCCGTAGACTCATTTTGGACCCAATCGAGGCCCAATAGTTTTTCATCGCGTCGAAATATACATCGTAACCAGTTTATTTTCAAATAGTTAAGCCTGTCGTTGGAATTATCCAAACTTGCTCATGCGTCCTGGCGCAAATCTTATCGGTTTAGTCGGTACGAACTGACCGTGGCTCCTGTCACAAAGTGGGCGCTGATTGCACACGCCTACTCTAATTCCACGTAGAGTCCGTCCGCCCCATACTTGACAGCGCCAAATACTGCGGCCGAGTCGAAAACTTCTTTCGCTGCCAGGACGAGAAGGTGCCGCTCATCAGCGGTCGGGAGCATGGGGCGATAGTCCGCTAAGGCCGTGGGGGATTCTGGAAAATCCAGCCATGCAACCTCCTGTGAACATTGACCGTGTGTGTTGCTGTTGTTGCAAGCGGTCGAGACGTGGTGTATAACGATTAACTTAATCGCACTCGCATCTTGAAGGAGAATTCCATGTATCGAAACGTCGCTCTACTAACACTCTTGAGCTTGAGTCTCATGCTCGGCAACCCTGTCTCGGCTGCCGATCCTTCGGAGACGCGCGTGTCCGCCTTGTTGGCCGTCTTCGCTGATGGGGCCGGCGATCTCTCCTACGGTTCTCCCGAGTGGGTGGAGGCGCTCGGGGAAGCGCTGACCGTCGAGGCAGCCAAGCACGCTGAGGCGCTGAGCGATCTTGGAGAATTCACGTTCTGCGCGGTTGCCCACAACGCGCCCGCCTTCTTACACACCGGCAACACGGTTGCTTACCACGTCAAGTTTGTCGGCTCGACCGTGGAAG
>JAPYPO010000429.1 GCA_029937645.1 Candidatus Hydrogenedentota bacterium | reverse complement strand
GTGTACTTTGGAACAACGCGACATCCATTGCGGCCCTCTTCAATGTGGGCGACGTGGTCAATGTGCGCGGCACGATCAACACCTACCAGAATCGCTTACAGGTCCGCGTCGACCAAGTGCTTCCCCTGAAAGACGGAGAGTATGACCCCGAAGACCTCGTCGCATCCGGCGAGAACCCGGGCGAAGCGGTAGGCAAGTTCCTCGAAATCATGGGTACTGTCGAAAACAAGTGGCTCAAGCAGTTGCTCGACTCTTTCATCAATGACGCCGAGTTTATGGAGAAGTTCACGACGGCTGCGGCAGGCAAGAGATGGCATCACGCGTTCCGCGGCGGGCTCGTACAGCATTGCTTTGAAATGGCCACTATCGCCGAGACGATGTGCGGCCTCTTTCCCAATATCGACCGCGACGTGCTGATGACCGGTGTATTCGTCCACGATATCGGCAAGCTGTATGAAATGACGCACGATCTCTTCGTCGAATACACCACGGCAGGGCGCCTCATCGGACACCTGCAAATCGGAAGCGACATGACCAACAGCAAGATCCGCGAGATCGACGGGTTCCCCGAAGATCTTCGGATGCAAGTTATCCACCTCATTCTGTCCCATCACGGAGAGATGAACTTTGGGTCGCCGGTGGTTCCCAAAACTGTCGAGGCCATCGTCTTGTACATGATCGACAACCTTGACGCCCAAGCCGACGCCTTCACACGGATCGTAAGAGAGACCAAAGGGAAACGCCAGGAGTGGTCGGACTACCTGAACCTCATCGACCGCCAAATCTGGACAAAGGAATCGTAGGACATTGCCTCATAGAGAAGCCAACGTATGTTCGCTCAAAAAGACCACGTTTTCTGTCACTGCGGCCAAGTAGAACGCCTTCCCTAACAGCACACCAACCCCGTGCCTGGGGCAAATCGTGGAAGAAACTCAGATTAAACGGTCCCACATTTATACATTTGACCGAAAAGCAGCCATGAGATCACGGTAAGTCCGCACCTCCAAACAAGTTTGAAGGCGGCACCCGCTACTCGTCTCTATTCTCCTCCAATTCCCCGCAACACAACGCCAAAAGAAAAGGCCCCGCGAGACCGAAGTCTGTGGGGCCTGATTAGTTCTTTGGGAAATTCTAGCGCTTCGAGAACTGGAAGTTCTTGCGGGCACCGGGCTGTCCGTACTTCTTGCGCTCGACGACGCGGGCGTCGCGTGTGAGAAGTCCGGCGGTTCGCAGGACGCCTCTGTAATCTGAATTAACCTCGACGAGGGCGCGGGCGATTCCGAGGCGCAACGCGCCGGCCTGGCCGCTGAGTCCGCCGCCATCGCAACGGGCGCGCACGTCAAACTTGCCGCCGGTTTCGGTCGCAACGAAGGGCTGACACGCCTGCATGACCAGCACCTCGCGCGCGAGATATTCGTCAATGGGTTTCCCGTTGACGACAATTAAGCCGGTGCCGGGTTTGAGACGAACGCGCGCTGTCGCTTCTTTGCGCCGTCCGATGGTTACATATTCTCCGGATACGTCTGCCACGTTTGTCTACTCCCTCAGCCGTTGGCTGGATAGGGTTGGGGGTTCTGGGCTTCGTGGGGATGCTCGGGGCCTGCGTATACACGCAGATTGGTCGCCAAAGAGCGTCCGAGCCGATTGTGGGGCAGCATCCCTGTGACAGCCAAGGTCATAGGGCGGGTGGGATGCTTTTCCACCATGGATTCGTAGTTGGTCTCTTTAATGCCGCCCGGATACCCCGAGTGGCGGTAGTACATTTTATCGACGGTCTTGTTACCTGTCAGAACGGCCTTTTCGGCGTTCACGATAATGACGTTATCGCCACAATCCAGGAAAGGCGTGAACTGCGGCTTGTGTTTTCCGCGGAGCAGCTTTGCCGCTTCGACGGCGACGCGGCCCAGCACTTGGCCTTCGGCGTCGATAACATGCCATTTCTTGGTAACTTCCCCCAGTTTGGGGACATAGGTCTTCGTTGACATCTTTCCTCCGGTATTCCTATCGGAACAGGCGAACTGTCCGTTAGATGAGCGTACGGCGAACGGATATTCTAGCAAACGGCGGGCGCCATATCAACTACGGTTTCGCCCGCCTGAATTGCCGCGCTATTCTGCTGAAAATTTGTGGGTGGTTGATTGTCTGTAGGTCTCTCCGGGCCGGAGTATGGTGGATGGGAAGCTGGGTTTGTTTACGGAATCGGGAAAGTGCTGCGTTTCCAGGCAAAAGCCCGTGCTGGCCCCGTATACGTGACCGTTCTTACCGTGTTCCTTGACGTCGATCCCGAGGCCGGTATAAAACTGGATGCCGGGCTGCGTGGTCGAGATCTCCATGATGCGCCCGGAGGTTGATTCCGTGGCGCGCGCGGCGAGGGCCATCGAACCGTCGCTGTTGTTGAGCACATAGTTGATGTCGAACATCCCGTCGAGTTGATCAATGTCTCTGCCTATGGTTTTGGATTCTCGGTAGTCGTAGGGGGTGCCTGCCACGTCGGCGATTTCTCCGGTGGGGACATTGGCGGCGTCGACGATGGTATAGCTATTTGCCGTGACCATCAGTTCGTGCTCGAAGATGGTGCCCGAATCGTGGCCCGCCAGGTTGAAGTAGGTATGGTTGGTGAGGTTGACGGGTGTCGCCTTATCGGTCGTTGCTTCATAGTCTATGCGAAGCTCGTCATCCTCGGTCAGGGTGTAAGTGACGGCACACGATAGGTTGCCGGGATAGCCTTCCTCACCGTCCTTGCTCAGGTACGTGAACTTGACTGCGGCGCCCGCTGCGTCTTGAACGACTTCACCACTCCACACGACCTTGTCGAAGCCGATGTCTCCGCCGTGGAGGTGGCTCGGGGGCAAGTTGACCGCGAGCTGGTAATCCTCTCCGTCCAGCGAAAACTTACCTCCAGCAATTCGGTTCCCGAAGCGACCGATAATGGGGCCCATGTACGGACTTTCCTCGGCGTAGCCTTTAACGCTGCTGCAACCAAGTACGATGTCCGCCATCTGTCCATCGCGGTCGGGCGTCTCAAGCGAGATGAGGGTTCCGCCGTATTCGATGAGCACGGCTTTGAGTCCGTTGGAATTAGTCAACGTGAACTGCTTGACGGTGCTTCCGTCGGGCGTTTCGCCGAAGGTGCTCGTCGTGACTGTCGAAGTTGATTTTTCTTCTCCATCGTTCACTGCGCTGTCCTCTCCCGTTTCTGTACTGCACCCCGCAATGAGGCATACCGTCAAACCCACGAGCGCCATGTGCGCTATTCGTCGAATCACCGTAACTCCTCCCGAAGCTGAATCCGGCCAAGATTGTGTCACCAAAAGTAAGGTGACTACTGTACTGAGGATCGACGCCGATATCAACACGAAGCAGTTTGGATCTGGGCCGGACCGCTGAAGCGGATTTTGTGCCGGGTAACACGGGCAGAAAACAGTTCTTAGAGCCTTCCCCATATGGTATGCTCGATTGCTCGTGGCGACGATGCTGGCGAACCCGAATATGTATTATCAGAATGAGCAACGAAGGAGAATAAAATGAGATTGAAAGCCTTGGTCATCGCTGCGCTAGCCGTCAGCTTTTCAGCGGGCGTAGCCGTGGCCGACAGCCCTGTCGGCACCTGGACAGGAGTAACGGGCGAGGGAGAGCCCTTTAGCATCGTCATTCGCGAGTCCGACGGCGTGTATTCGGGGAGAGCGGAGGGTACCGAGGGAGCGGACGGTCCCCAGG
>JAPYPO010000014.1 GCA_029937645.1 Candidatus Hydrogenedentota bacterium | reverse complement strand
CCTCTTTCATGACGCTCGGTTCGATAGGCTTACTTGCGTCCAGCCCCTCGATGCGGGCGCCAAATTCTCCCTGGATAGGTGATACCTTTAGCATGGCTACTTCCCTTCAATCCTTAGAAATGCGACACGCCCCCGTCAACGGCAAGCGTATCGCCCGTATGGTACGAACTCGCATCGCTGGCCAAATAAACGGCCAGGCCGCTGAAATCTTCCGGCTGGCCCCAGCGCCGGATAGGGATGCGCTTGATGACCTTCGTCTTAAATGCCTCCGTCGCGAAGGCCTTTTCCGTCATGGCCGTTTCAATCCAGCCAGGGATGATGGCGTTCGCCCGGATGCCGTAACGCGCCTGGCCCACGGCCAACGACTGAATCATAGCAATTACGCCCGCCTTAGTCGAAGAATAGGCTTCCGCGCCCGCCGCGCCAAACCGCGCCGTGCCGCTGCTCGTCGCCACCAACGATCCGCCCTGGCCCCGCTCCTTCATATGCTTGATCGCTTCGCGGAAGGTAAACATGACGCCGGTCATATTCACACTGAATACCCGGTTCCATTCCTCGGACGTCATGTCATCGAAGGCAACCTTGCGTCCGCCGACGCCGGCATTGGCAAAACACGAATCCACATGGCCGAACTCTTCAAGCGTCTTCGCAAATGAGGCCACCACTTCCGCTTCATTGCTCACGTCACACTTCAACCCGAGCGCCTTCACGCCATAGCCCTTGAGCTTCTCTTCCGCCGCCGCATTCTTATCCGGGTTAGTGCCCCAGATGCAGACATCCGCGCCATGCTCCGCGAGCCCTTCGGCAAACCCAAGGCCAATGCCCCCGTTGCCGCCGGTTACCAATGCCACTTTGCCTTTTAGGTCAAGCATGATTTTACTCTCCTTTCGTTTCGGATGTACCAAATCGCTCCAGATCATGCTCTCTCAAGCTAAATATACAGGGCGCGCTCGCGACCGATCCGTCAGCGTGTTAAACATCTCTCCCAAGACTTTCGGGATTCGCCCGTTTATGATGGGGCAACGTTTGCGCATCGCTCAAAATAGGGGCGCGGCGAAGCTGCTGAGTGAACCCCGAGGCGCCGAACGAAATCTCCCCATCGGGTGGATCACAGAGGAGTATCCGCCATCTATAATACGGTCGGTCGAGGCAGATTTTCTGGTTTTTGATTCTTTCCCGCTCGATCTTGTCGATGGAAAAATTGCGAATTGACACCTGAAACCCATTGTCCAACGACTTAACGTTCATGTTGAGATCGGTAACGTCGTGGAAGCTTAGCGTTGCCGGTGCGACCTTGAACTTTGGATGCCTATCGACGCCGCAGACCCATTCCACAATAAAGTCGATATCGAAGACAAGGTCGCTCGTCCAGTCTTCTATATCGTGATCGCCGATTCGGAACTCGACTCCATGGATAGAATTATCGTGCCATGAAAGTTCATCGAAATCCGATTCGGTATGCGTGGGTTTCATTGGCCTCTCCAGACCTTTCCGCAACAGGAACTAATTTAGCAACGCGAAGAAAGTCGAAATTTACACATTCCCTCTCATTATATGCCAGACCCGGGCCGTCTACTGAATAGTCCCACGCTCCCGAAGCCCGCTCAGATCATCGTCCGTAAGGCCCACAATTTCCTTGAAGACCTCGTCATTATGCTCCCCCAGGAACGGCGCGCGCACGGCTTCCGTTTCGAGGTCGTCCATCTTCCACGGAGGCCCGATTAGTTCGAGGTCGCCGAGTTCCGGGTGGTTGACGGTGACGAATGCGCCGCGTTCGTGCAGATGGGGATCGGCGTAAATGTCACGAGCGTCACGCGAGGGCGCGGCCGCGACGCCGGCATCCGTGAGTTCTTTTGCGACCCGATCGCGGTCTCGCCGACTTGTCCACGCGGCCACGATCACGTCCAACTCCTTCTCATTCTTCTTGCGCGATTGCGCGTCGGCGAACCGCGCGTCCTTCGCCAACTCCGGCTGCCCCATCACCCCGGCCAAGATTGCGAACTCCTCGTCGGAATGTACTTCGAGAGCCAGCCACCGGTCGACACCCCAAGCAGGATACACACTGTGCGGCGCATACAGCGGATGTTCGTTGCCCATGCGCTGCGGAATCTCCTTCGTCATTTCGTACCCGAGCAAGATCTCGCCAATGAAGGAACTCACGGCTTCCGTCTGCGAGTAATCGATGAACTGCCCCTCCCCACTCCGGTCGCGATGGTGGATCGCCGCAACAATCGCGAAGGCCAAGGCCGTGGCGTTCATAATGTCCACATCACCCGTCGTGTGGCAGGGGTGGCTATCGGGATAGCCCGTGATAAATGAATTGCCGCCGATGGCGTGATGAATCATGGCGTAGCCCAGATACTGGCTCTCCGGTCCGCCCGTGCCCCGGCCCGAAGATGACGCGACAATAATATCGTCACGAACCTTACGCAGATCGTCGTAGCCCATGCCCAGCTTCACCAGCGCGCCTGGCCGCATATTGTCAAATACGACATCGGCCGTCGAAACCAGCTTCCGCGCGAGTTCCAGGCCCTCCGGACTGCCCATGTCGATGGTGACGCTTTTCTTGTTCATGTTTACTGTGTTAAAAGGGATGCCTTCATTGGGCGGCACACTCGTGGGCGCCTCCTCGGCAAGCGGCCACACCACCATGCGGCGCATGAGATCCGTACGGTTATGGCTCTCGACTTTGATCACCTCCGCGCCGAGTTGGGCAAGAAGCATCCCGCAATACGGACCCGCCCAAACCCAGGCGAATTCCAGAACGCGGATCCCCTCCAGAGGAAGCTTTCCCTTTCGTTTCGAGCCCGAATTGGGCTTCGCCGGTTGAGCTGCCTCAAGATTCGCGCCCTTAAGTATTTCCTCGTTATGCTCGCCGAGACGCGGTGCGGGGCGTTGAACGCGGGGCGGAGACGCCGGCAATTTATACGGCCATCCCGCATAGCGATGGGTTCCTGCTTCGGGATGATCGACGTCGACAAAATAATTCCGCGCCTTATACTGCTCATAATTCATTACATCTTCGGCCGTGTTGATGGGGCCTATCGGGATGCGTTTTTCCGCGGCCTTCTTGTGAATATCGTCTTTCTGCTGCTGCAACATCCATGCATCAATATTCGCCGCGATATCCATCACGTTATTCGCGCGGTACGCCATCGAATTCCACGCCTCATCCGCGCACCATTCCGGGTTACCCATCAATTCGCGCAGGGCCATGAAATGGTGGTCATCCAGCGCGTTCAAGATCACATAGCCGTCGCTCGTTTTCACACGACCCATCGCCGGCGGCCGGTCCGGCACGCGGCTCCATGTGTTCCGGTGATACCGCGCCGAAGACACCGCCGGCGCCATCATCGCGGCCATCACTTCTTGCAACGAGATATCAATCAGCGTGCCCACGCCCGACTTCTCGCGCGCAAGCAGCGCCGCCGCCGTTGCCAGCGCCGCGGCCAGGCCACCGTGATAGCCGATGGGATTTCCGCCCGGCTTCACGGGCGCGCGGGTCGCGTCTTCCGACCGCGTCGGCAGGAGATTCCCGAGGCCGGCCGCATGAACGAGCGTCAACTCATCGCCTGGCGCGTCCGCGCGCGGCCCCGTGCGGCCGTAGGGTGTGATCGATGTATACACCAAACGGGGATTGAGCGTGTGCAACGCCTCCCAATCGAGGCCGCAACCCGCCAACACGCCCGGCGCATGATTGTCGACAAGCACATCCGCCCATCGAAGGAGTTTCTTAAATGCCTCCACATCCGCAGGGGACTCAAGATCGAGCGTTACACCGCGCTTACTCGTATTGGCATAGAGAAAAAGGGCACTGCGTTCGGCATGCGCTTCGCCGTTTGGAAACGGGCCCTGTTGACGCGCGGGATCCCCCTCCGGCGCTTCGACTTTAATCACATCCGCGCCGAGATCGCCGAGCATTTTCGCGCAATACGGCCCCGCCACCATCGTCCCAAACTCTACAACCTTTATGCCATCAAATGCCGATGCGCTCATGTTTCATCTACTCCTCGAATTACGGTTTCATGCCAGGCCGGATCCATCTCAGGCCTGTGCGAGCGATAGATTCTGAGCGCCTCACACCCCCGGAGTCAAGAAAAGCGGGACTTAGGAGGATTTTCCCACGGAGGCAAGCTTTTCTTTTCTCTCTTCGCCCCGCCACACGATGTCGCCTTCCTTGCGGTCGTGTACGCCACCGTCATCGGTCAAATTCCGGCCGACGCCATACAGAAGAAACGTCGCGCCCTGGTTTTCGTAGGTGTACGCGTCGCCCGTGAAGGGGTCCACGGGAAGGCCTCCGGGTATCGCGCCGTCGACCACGTCGAGAGTCTCGGGATATTCGCCGGTTCGGGCGTAATGCGATTCTAGGACGAGTCCGATTTGCAGCAGGTCGAGCTGTGATTCCTGCAGGGCTTGGGCATCTTGAACCCGTGTGAACTCAGGCAGCAATAGCTGGGTGAAAAGACTTATGAAAGGTAGATTGTCCACGTCATCTTTTATCTCAAGAACTGCGGGAAGGGACTCGTAATAATCCAGTTCTGACGCATTTATCATCCGGTCCATTAGCTCTCCATATCCTGCCATTTCCAGGTTGAGCCGAATCCGCAGGAGAAAGCTGACATCTTCCGCTACCCGCCAAACGGTGAGTCCAATCTGCCGTTCGCCGCGAAGGCTGTTAGTCAGCGCGTCGCGATGGTCCGCGCGCGCGGCTTGGCGTATAATGTCCTCCGCGAGGCGGGGAGGGAGTTCGCCCCAGCCGAAACTTTGTTCGACAGTGGAATGCATGATGCCGGTCATGGCAATGCGAACCAACTGCGAGATAAGAAGGGGCTCTTCCACCAGTGCATCGGCGAGTTGCATGCCCGCGATGATGTCCTCGACGGCCTCTTCGTAGTTTCCTCGCTGCGCGTTTATAATTGCGCGATCTCTTAACATGCGCGCAAATTCCCGCATCGTGCGCAAGTGGGGCAGTTCCATCTCGATTCCCTCTGAAAAATCCAAGGGATAGATTGGTCCGCCGCGTTTGGCTAGCTCCCGAATCTTGAGAATTAGCATGCTGTTCGCCGCGAGATTCGCGTCAAGTTCCGCCAATTCATTGTCGGACCATTCGTTAAAACTCTTCTCGTGGAGACGCTTTTGAATCTCCTTCCACGCGTCGGCGTCATAGACAGCGCTGAAGAGATCGGAGCTTGCCTGGTATTGCGCCATGGTCTCCAACGCATTCAGGTCGCTTTCGGAATACGAATCTGCCGCGACCGGGGATTCGTCCGGGGCCGCCGTCTCGTCCGCGGCTTCCTTCAGCGCTACGAGCCGCTCGTAGCGCGCGATCGCCGCCGGAGGTTCAATAGAATCCACGACACTCGCCCGTTTATTCACGCTAATCATCAGAAGAGCGAAGAAGACCATGGACAGAACGATCCCTAAGGCAATCAACCCAAGGACGATGGTTTTTTTCTTCATGGCAACACTTCTCCAGGTTTGATTCGGGAATTAGTCCGGATACCTCACCGGATTTCTTCTGCGACGGCAGACAGAGGGACTTAAATGAACGTTGGCCCCTGGGATAAACCCAGGGGCCAACTTAATTATTGATTTCGGACAGGTCGCTTACCTTCGACCCTGTACCGCTGGAGTAAACCTCGCTACCAGGTCAACGCGCCCGTGCTTTGGCCGAACGATTCCGTCTCGACGCCTGTTCCCATGTTATTCAGCATGGTGACGAACAAGTTGCACAGCGGCGAGTTTTTGTCCTTGTCATGAGCGACATAACTACCGTGTTTGTATCCGCCGCCCGCTAACATGATGGGCAGATTGCGCGAGTTGTGGGCATTGGCGTTACCGAGGTTACTGCCTAGCAGCACCTGTGAACTGTCCAATAAGCTGCCGTTCGCTTCCTTCTTCTGCTTCAGTTGCGACAGCAGACTGCCGTAACAAGTCATCAATCCTCTTTCGATCTTCCTCAACTGCTCAATCTTGCCCGGTTCTTTACCGTGATGCGACAGATTGTGATGTTCGTCCGAGACGCCGTCCACCTCCGGCACTGCCCGGTGATCTTGAATCTTCAGCGCGACAACACGCGATGTGTCCGTCTGAAGGATCAGCGGAATAATGTCCATGACCAATTGGACTCTGCCGAGTATATCCGTGTTTGCCCGGACATCCTCAGGCGCTTCGCCGACCGACGGCTTCGGCCTATTCGACCACACTTGCGCCTCAGAAAGATTCTGTTCCGCACTGCGAAAGGCCGTGAAATACTCGTCCAGTTGCTCTTTGTCTGCGGTACTCACGCGCCGCTTGAGGCTCTCCGTTTGAGACATCAGCGTGTCGAGGATACTGCGTCCGTCACTCAGGTTTTGTTTTTCCCGTGCAATCTGGTGAGGCTTACCTTCCAGGAACATCTTGGTGAACATTCGTGCCGGGCGATTCTCCGCCGGGACCATCACGCCGCTGCTCGTAAACGACTGGCTGATGGTATTGCTACTTCCGAAAACCACCGACGGGAAGCGGGTCGTATAACCAAGCTGATCCGCGGCAACCTGATCCACCGAGATGCTGTTACGAAATCCACCGAGTGCGGGGCCCTGCGCGGAGGTTAGCCAGGTCAACTCGCACGAATGAGGTTCACGCCCGGTTTGACCCTCATGGGCAAACCCGGAAAATAATGTGAAATCCTCTCGGTGATCCTTGATCAGGTCGAGGTATTCCGTTGACTCGTAGTCACGGCCAGGAGCCTTGGGGAACAACGAATTCCCGTACAAACCCAGCACGTTGCAGATGATGACCATCCGCTTGGGTGCCGCGGCAGCCGTAGCGGCACTGACAATCGCGGGGCTCATCGACTCCAGCAGGGGCAGCGCCACCGAGACTCCGGCAGCTTTGAGAAAGGTGCGTCGATCAAGAGGCTGAAACATGATTATTTGCTCCTAAATAGGTTGCTTTGAACGATATTGTGAATGATAGTCCGGACGGGATTCCCCGTGTCGCTGGTCAACTTAATAATTGCTTCCAATTCTTCACGGTCAGCAAACTCAATTTCGCCGCCCGTTGCAAAGATCACGAGTTGTGAGATGAAGTGATCGGCAACCTCATCTTCCTGCTTGAGCAAAAGTTGCTTGAATTCATTAATATTGGCGAAGACGTCCCCAGCCTCTGAAATACCGGTCGCATCGACATCGGGCCATTTGTCTCGGCCCGAGTTCCTCTTGTATTTCGTCCGAAATTTACCAATAGGATCGAAGCTCTCCAAAGCGAATCCGCCTGGGTCAATGTGGTTGTGGCAGCTCGCGCACACTTCTTCGTCGCGATGCTTGTCGAGTGTTTCCCGGATGGTGGTCGTGCCGCGTGTATCGGGTTCAACCGCCTCCACGCCGGCGGGGGGCGGAGGCGACGGGTCGCCCAGCAGGTTGGTCACGACAAAGTTGCCGCGCTTTATCGGCGAGGTCACAGTTCCGTTTGCCGTGATCTTGAGAATGCTGGCTTGCGTCAGGATGCCTCCACGCGGGCTATCCTCAGGTATGGCCACTTTTTGCATCTCCTGTCCGACAACCCCCGGAATGCCGTAGTGTTCTGCCAGACGCCGATTCAAGAAGGTGAAATCTGAGTCAATGAGGTTATTGAGGCCAAGGTCTTCTTTGACCAATTCCGCAAAGAACAGCTCGGTTTCTTCCAATATCGACTTGTGCAACAGGTCGTCATATTCAGAGTAGAGCCGTGTATCGGGCGTGGTCGCCGCAATCTCACGAAGCCGTATCGCCTGGCCGAGAAAATCCTTCACGAAGCGCATGGATTTCTTGTCATCCAAGAGCCGGTCAACTTGCTGATCGAGCACCGCCGGATCAGACAGCTTGCCCTCGCTCGCCAGTTGAAAAAGTTCTTCGTCCGGCATGCTTTTCCACAAGAAATACGACAACCGCGTCGCCAGAGCAAAGTCATCCAATGTGCCGGTGGTGCCCGCGTGGGTCAGGAATCGCGGCGAGCTAAGGATGGCGCGGAGCGGTACGCGGGCGATATCTACAAAGTCGCGTCCCTCGGCAATCGCGGGCTCCGCTAAGCGGGTATAGGCCTCCAACTCGCCTTCTTCAAGCGGCCGCCGAAACGCAAGCGGGGCAAACCGCGCGACGATTTCGGAAACATGTTCAACCGGCTTTTTGGAAAGCTTGATTTCGTAGAGGCCAGATTCCTCACCTTCATATCGTTCGTCTTTCCGTTCGACAAACTCTACGCCGGGCAGCAGTTGCTGTGTGCTCTTCGGCGGCCACATTTCGTAGAGCGGCCCTTCGATACTAAGCGACTTGATCGCGACGCCCTCGCCTTTATAGGCCCTGACGTTGTCAAACCCCCCGACAGTCCTTCCATCGGACTGCGGGTCTAAGTCGTCGACGGACGGGTTAAAAAAGTCAAACGGCTCCAAGAACGTGGTCAATTCGAGGGTTCGAGGCTCCTCGTTGGGGTAGAGATCAATTGCCCCAATCAAATCCATAACGCCCTGGGTGTTGTTCGCCAGCGTCAGGGTCATGGTTACAGGCGTGGTCGCCTGATGCGCATACCCTTCAAGCCGAACGTGATACATGCCGGGGTATCCAATATAGAATCCCGACCGATAGGTCTTCAAGACCCAGTCTAGGTCGTAATACAACGCCACCGCGTCGTCGAGCATTTTGGTGAACTGTCCGCCGTGCTGCATCGGAATGTCGTCCCAGCTCTGGACCCATGGAGACGTCAGGTAACCCGCGTAACGCTTTTCTATCGGCGGGCGCTTTCCAAGGCGGATAGCCGAGCTAATCGCCCGGTCAGCAACCTCCAGATACTTTGCGGCATGCATGGAAGAAAACCGCTGCTCTGTCGCGACCGTATCAAAGCTGGCCGATTCATTCTCCGCAGGCAACTCTCCCCCCAGCGAGTCATGAATCCCCAGCAGATCGTGGAGGGTGTATTCGTATTCGAGCCGCGTGAGGCGGCGCAACGTGACGCGCTGGTCTTGTCGAGCGACCAGATTCGCTTCGAGCAACGCGCTCTTCATCGATTTGAGCGCTTGTCGAAGCACATTCCTATCGGGCCGTGGCTCCGAACGAGGCGGCATTTCGCGTTTGTCGATCTTATCGTAGATCTTCACTATCTGGCGAAAAGTGCTGGGATCAGATAAATCGAAGGTCAGCTCTTCCATATTGAGCGGTGTCTTCGTCTCCGCATCGTGACAGCGAATACACGTTGTCTCGATCAACACCTTGAGATCCGCCTCATACGTTTGGGCGAATGCAGCCCCAGAAACGAAGCAAGCTGACGCGAGAACTACCGAGAGTGCTCTTAACATAACGGCATAATCCTAACTGTTGATATGGTAAATAAAGGTTTCCTACTAAAGAATACAGCCCCTCTATCGGGATGTCAACCGCAATTAAGAAGGGTATAAGGTGCTAAACAACGAGATTTGTTTTTCCTCCCTGGATCTATAAGGCTCTACAGAGACTAATGTATATTGTGCTTAGTCTAAACCCTGATACCATATAGGGTGTCAAAATAACAGCAGACACCAAAATTATAAAGGACGCTTAGAAAACTGATTAAAATGTGACGGCAGGTTGTTCGCCCGCTGATCAGTGAAAAACTACAACGGGAAAAAAGTTCCCAAAACGGGCTTGGAGGGCCCTCGGACGGGCATCTGTTTGAGTGGGTTATGCGGCGTTGGAGCTTGGGATGCGCGGGGACAATATACCCAAACAGTAATTTTCGACTAGGGTCTGCTCATGGCGCATGCCACAGACCCCTCCGAAGGAGAAGCCTATCAACCCTCCGACACAAAAAATAGCTTGGCTGACCCATAAAGTTGTACTATCCCGGCGCTTCAATTGGATGCAAATTGTCCGGGTTGTTCCGGCAGCAACAATAGAGGAGTTCTACTCTTGCGTTTTATCGCTCTGTGCACGGTGGCCGGCCTATTCGCCTCTACCGCGATGGCCGATAACTGGCCGCGATTTCGAGGCATGAACGGAAGCGGCGTTGCGCAGGGTTCGGCCATTCCTGCGAAATGGTCAGACGAAGACCTAGCCTGGAAAATTGCCCTTCCCGGCATGGGGCACTCGTCGCCTGTAATCTGGAACGATACCGTCTACGTGACCAGCGCCGATGAAAAAGCAAAGCTATTCTCGCTATTGGCGGTGCGCGCGTCGGACGGCGGCACGGTTTGGAAACGCGAATACGCGTTTGAACCGCTGTCGATTCACATGCTCAATAGCCACGCCTCCAACACGCCCGCCGTGGACGAAGATGGAATTTATACGCTCTGGTTCGGACAGAACCATTCCCGGGCCGTCGCGGTGGATCACGAAGGGACGGAGCTGTGGAGCAGAGATTTTGGCCGTATTGCCGCGCGGCACGGGCCCAGCTTATCGCCGATGATCTACCAGGGCATGCTCGTCTTCTCGCTGGAGCACGAACTGGATGCAACCCTTCAAAGCCACTGGTACGCGCTCGATCTGCGTAACGGCGAAATCGTATGGCGTGTAGAGCGGGAGAGCAGCCAAAGCGCTTCCAGCTCCGTGCCATGCGTCTACCGGTCAGGCACAGGAAAAGAGTGGATTATCTTTACGAGTCGCGCACATGGGATCACCGCCGTCGACCCGACAAATGGGGCGGTCATCTGGGAAGAAAAATCAGCCATGCCGGCCCGGGTCGTCAGCTCACCAGTGCTCGCCGAAGATCTCATCGTCACCACCTGCGGCGAATCGACCAAAGGCATCCGACTCATGGCGGTTCGTCCAACCGACGGCCAGCCCTCGCCTCTCCAGATCGTCCACTTCATCGAAGAAAAATTCGTTCCCTACCTCCCCACTCCCGTCGCCGTAGACGGCCTCCTATTCCTGTTTCAAGATCGCGGTGCCGTCACCTGTATCGAAACGGAATCGGGCCAAGTGCTCTGGAGCGAGCGGCCCGGCGGCAAGTTCATTGGTTCGCCCGTGCTCGTCGAGGATCGGCTTTACTGCATCAATACGAGAGGCCAGGTCGTCGTGCTTAAGGCCGCCGCCGAATACGAACACCTCGCGCTAAACGATTTGGGCGAACCCAGCCAATCCACCCCGGCAGTAGCCGGCGGACGTATGATCCTTCGCACCAACTCCGGCCTAAGCTGCATCGCCGCGCCATAGCAGCCTGAATGATTTGATTTCGGCCATGCCGTGATAGGCCGAAAAACGAAACGCTTTCAGCCTATGGGCACCTTGAAACAACGCCAGAATTTCCTCTACTCCATTTCCATGTAAGGCATGGCGGGCATCAAGCCGCATAGCCGCGAGTACACCGTCAGTGCGCCGCGATGGTGCGCCGAATGCTCGACGATACCCTCGAAGATTTCTGACCTCGGCGTGCCGCCCATCACGGGGCCATCAGGCAAGGGGCTCTTCAAGTCTTCGTCCGACAACGTACCGGCATAGGCCGTGGCGGCCGCGAAGGATTTGTCCAGCCAGTCCCGGGCAGCCGAAAGCGACGTCACCTTCACCAACGCCTTCCCGTGGCTCTCGAAGTCCAGATCGAAACCTTCCGGCCGGGACGCGCCCTCCAGAAACCAATCCACCGTCTGAGCGACATGAGCCACTTGCTGGGCCGCGGTCAGCATGCCGTCCGATGGACAGAAGTCAGAATGCTCTTCCGCGAGGCATCGGGTGCTGCGGTCGAAATATTCCTTGGTGGATCTCAATTTTGCGGCATACATTTGTAGTCGCTCCCATTCGCGTTGGAGAGGGCTGAACCCCTTCATGCAGTGACCAATCTGTGCGCCAAAGTAAAAGGCGCCGGGACAACAATGCCGCCCCGGCGCCTCGCAAAATCTCTGTGGATTCGTGGACTACTTCGCTGCGGCGAAACGTTCGGCGGCCTTATCCCAATTAACCACATTCCAAAACGCGTTGATGTAATCGGGACGCCGGTTCTGGTAGTTGAGGTAATACGCGTGCTCCCAGACATCCAGCCCGATGATGGGGCACTTGCCGTCCATGATCGGCGAGTCCTGATTCGCCGTGCTGATGACGGCCAGCTTACCGCCGTCTTTGATGAGCCACGCCCACCCGCTGCCGAAACGCGTCGCGCCCGCATTGGCAAAAGCGCCCTTGAACGCTTCCATGCCACCGAGATCGCTATCGATAGCCGCGGCCAGATCGCCCGAAGGGGCCGTTGCGCCGCCCGGCGTCATAATATCCCAGAAAAGTGAATGATTCGCATGACCACCGCCGTTATTGATGACGGCTTGCTTCTTATCCGCAGGCACTCCGCTGAGATCGGCGAGCAGCGCCTCGATGGTCTTACCGCCAATATCTACGCCCTCCAACGCGCCGTTGGCCTTATCCACATAGGCCTGATGATGCTTGTCATGGTGGATTTCCATGGTCCGCGCGTCGATGTGCGGCTCCAGCGCGCCAAACGCATAGCCTAGATCCGGTAGTGTGAACGCCATGATGTGGGTCTCCTTCTTCGTGGTCAGTTGGTGGTCATCGTTCGCGGCTGCAAAATGCCTATGCGCGAGTCAAAATTAACATGCGCGGGTCAATGCTAACACCGGAAACTCACCGCATATTTCTCAAGGCAGTCCCGACGGAAGCAGACAGCATTATAGGACGCAACGCTCACCGATTCCAGCGGCGCAATCATTTCCACAATATCTCCCGCTCCGAAACTGCCGCTCCGAGTCTTGAGCCCCGGGCCCGTGTCTGTTAGCATCAACGATAACAATGGCTAAAAAAGGAGAGCGTCATGAATTCACTACGAACACTCATCGCGATTGCCACGCTGGTCACCGGGGGAGTAACGGCGGCCCAAGATACCGCGCTGCTGGATGCTACCAACGCCCTGCTCAACGGGCTGAGCGCCGAACAGCGGGCCGAGACGGTTCTTCCGTTCAACTCAGACGAGCGCCTGAACTGGCATTTTATCCCCAAGGAACTCATGGGCCAGCAGAGGCGTCTCGGCACCTCCTTTTCCATGATGACCGATGCCCAACGGAAGCTTGGGTTGGCCGTGGTCCGCGCTGGGCTGAGCGAACAAGGCTACCAGAAGGCGGAAATCATTCGCCGCTTGGAATTGGTCCTTCGCGAAATGGAGAACCGCCAGGACCGCGACCCTTTACGCTATTACTTCCTGGTCTTCGGCACCCCGTCAATGGACGATAACTGGATGATCCGCTATGAAGGCCATCACCTCTCGTTCAGTTGGACCTTTATCGACGGCAAACTCCGCGCGACCACCCCGCAGTTTCTCGGGTCGAATCCGGCCCACGTCCGCATCGAGCACCCCTTAAAAGGAGTGCGCGTGCTCGGCGCCGAAGAGGACCTGGCCCGCACGCTGGTCAATTCCCTCGGCGCAGACCTTCGCGCAAAGGCCATCATCAACGACACGGCGCCCAAGGATATCCTGACCAGCGCCGAGCGCATCGCCACCATCCAAGAAGACCTCGGCGTTGCCTACGGCGACCTTTCCCAACATCAGCAGGGCATTCTCATCAGCGTGATCGGAGAAGCCGCCAGCATCCAGCCAGCCGCCGTTACCAAAATGCGTATGGACAAGATTCGCAAAGAAGGACTCGACTCCATAAAATTCGCTTGGATGGGCGGAACGAACATGGGCGACGGGCACTACTACCGCGTCCAGAGCAAGACGTTTCTCATCGAATACGACAGCACCCAGAACGAAGCAAACCACGTCCATCACGTATGGCGCGACTTCGAAGGCGACTGGGGCCGCGACTTGCTCAGCGAGCATGTAGCGCACTTCCATCAGCCGGATCAGAATGTCGCGCGGGCGGACTGAGGGGTATACCAGCCCGCATCGATTAGATTTTGGGACGGGATGATCACCAGTGCTTCGTTTGGCGCGGCGCACCAATAGAGATCGAGCTTGACCCAGAATTCGCGGGCATTCAGACCATCACGGTGGACTAACTTAGCGTTTCACCCCGCTCATCCATTCCAAGGGCGACATGCAAAGTGGTTTCGCGCTCTGCTATACTCCGGCCTCGTTTGCCCGGTCATCCACAGGCGAGAATCGTAGTTTTACGAAACTTTTCGCGCTGTTTTCGTGTTGAACCACA
Source organism: Candidatus Hydrogenedentota bacterium (assembly GCA_029937645.1). Lineage (GTDB taxonomy): Bacteria > Hydrogenedentota > Hydrogenedentia > Hydrogenedentales > JAPYPO01. Next base: position 8,158 of record JAPYPO010000014.1, on the reverse strand, counting down.
GAATCGCCGGGGCAAACGGGCAGAATCCGACGCGAAGCACCGCCCGGCGGGGGAATGGCGTTTCTACCAAGGAGTCCTCAATGGATACCCATAGCCACAAGGATACGCTGAAAACAGCGCTTTCCGGGGCGAGGCGAAAAATGTTCGCCCAGTCGGCTACGGTTATTTCCGCTCGGACCGCTCTCGTTGCCCTTCCGGTGGCTGCCCTTGTCATCGCTATCGACCAACGTTGGGGCGGTGGAGGCGCGAGCCTTGTCGTGGGCGCGATTGCCATTTTGACGATCATCGTATCGCCCCTGTTCCTCGGCTTGGCCCTCCTGGGCACCCATTTTCGCTCTGCGGTGCATATAGACGACAAGGCCTCGTTGAAGAATCGTATATCCAGCGCGTGGCATTTCTTAGACGAGGGCGAGCTAGACGAGCCCCGCCGCGTTCAGGTCAAGGACGCCATCCATCACGCGACGGCCTTAAATTATGAGGCGCTGTTCAGCCGTGGATTGCCCGGCGCCGCGTCCGTGCTACTGCCACTCGTCACAGCCGCCTTCATCCTGAGCTTTCTGGTCCCCGAATACGCACCCCTCGAAGAGGTTCAAGCCGGCACCGATCTCCGATCACAATATCAGTTGGGCGAATTGCGCTTGCTCGAAGAGGCAATCGAGGGCGATTTGGAAGGCGCGGCAAGCGAAGAGCTGGAAGAAGTGCTCGAGATGCTTCGCGAAATGGAAGAGCAATTCGAAGAAGGTGAAATTGAAGAACGCGACGTCATGATCCAATTGGCCCGCATGGACGAAGAAGTCGCTCGGAAGATGGAAGACATGGGCGTCCAAAACCTTGCGGGGGAAGTCGATTCCCTCGCGGCGCCGTTTATGGCCTCTGCCGCTGGCGCCGACGTGGGTGCCGCGCTGAAGGAAGGCGATTTCAGCAAAGCGTCTCAGGCGCTCAAAGAATTGTCAGAGAAGATGGGCGCAAACGAACTCTCTCCCGAAGAAATGGCGCAGTTGTCGGAGAACCTGGAAAAAGCCGCGTCCGAATTCGAAGAACAGCCCGATGCGTCAACCTTCAAAGGCGATGTGAAGAAAGCGGCGGAGGCTCTTAAGCAGCCCGATCCGTCCATGTTTGACGATGCCGTGCAATCCATGGGAAAAAAGTTAGTCACCGTGGAAAAACTGCAGAATATGAAGAAGCTGCGGGACAGCCTTCAGATGGCTAAGTTAAACATGGGCCAGGCCCCGGAAAAGGGCGGCGAACAAGGTGGCGAGCCTACGCCCAGCGGTTTCGAGCAGGGCAAAACGGAAGGCGGCCGAGGCACGGGCAATTCCGATAGCATCGGCAAAGGCGGCCTCGATGCTGGCAAAGGCAAAACGGGCAGCGCCTTCGGCGACGCCAGCCGCCTCGCCGACAGCTACCGCGAGCTCCTGAAAATAAAAGGCATGATGGGCAAAGGCCCCACCGAAACGGAAACGGAATACGGCGAGACGGAAGACGCCGATAGCGAAGTATCCACGAAAGACATCTATGCGGAATACGCGGCCGTCGCCGAGCAGGCCATTGATCGCGAGGAAATTCCATTAAGCCACCGCTTTCATGTAAAGCGGTATTTCCAGGCCATTAAACCGGTCGACGAAGAGTAGCCCTACCCAAATCGGACCCACTTTCGTCTACCAAAATTACCGTCGAGGGAACAAGATTATCGTGAACGACAAAAGCGAATTTGAAACCAACGCGGCGGCCTTCGTCGACGCCTTTCTGAAGGTCAAAGCCGAAATCGGCAAGGTCATCGTCGGGCAATCCCGTTTAGTGGAAGACGTGCTAACGGCGTTGTTGTCCGGAGGCCATGTTCTACTGGAGGGCGTTCCGGGAATCGGAAAGACGCTGCTCGTCCACACCCTTGCCGACACGCTGCACTGTCAATTTTCACGCATCCAGTTCACGCCCGATTTGATGCCTTCCGATATTATCGGGACGCGTATCGTGGTGGAAGACGAGGACGGCAAGAAGCATTTCAACTTTCAGAAGGGCCCCGTCTTCTCGCAAGTCTTACTGGCCGACGAAATCAACCGCGCCACCCCGAAAACGCAGTCGGCCCTGCTCGAAGCGATGCAAGAAAAGTCGGTCACCGTTTCGGGCGATACGATGAAATTGGGCCCGCCGTTCTTCGTCATTGCGACGCAGAACCCCCTCGAAATGGAAGGCACCTATCCGCTGCCCGAAGCCCAACTCGACCGGTTTATGTTTAAGCTCAATGTCGAAGCCCCTTCGTTGGACGAACTGGTCGAAGTGGCCCGTCGCACCACCAAGCGCGAGATGCCCAAAGCCAGCGTGGCGCTTTCCGAACAAGAAGTCCTGGCGCTGATGAACGTCGTGCGCGATGTGCCCATTGCCGGCCATCTCGAGGTCTACGCCGCAGGCCTCATCAAGGCCACGCATCCCGGATACGAGACCGCGACGGATTTGGTCAATAAATACGTCAAGTACGGATCCAGCCCGCGCGGCTTGCAGGCGATTATTCTGGGCGCAAAGGTCCGAGCCCTGCTCGACCGACGCTTCAACGTGGCGGAAGAAGACCTCCGCGCCGTCGCCACGCCCGCATTGCGCCACCGCCTTCTCCTGAATTTCGAGGGCGAAGCGGAAGAAATCCCGACGGACAAGATCATCAGCGAAGTGTTGGAGTCGGCGAAAGCCGTCGCGGCCTAACTTTCCGTCATGGCAGACACCGCCCGCACCAAGAACGCCCGCGAATCGGACGACCGCAACGAACCCGTGTTCGGCGACCATTTTATGGAAACGCTCGAGTACCTCCATATCATCGCGCGGAAGATTCTTTCCGGTCAGATGAAGGCCGAGCGCCGCAGCCGCCAAAAAGGGATCAGCGTCGAATTCGCCGATCACCGCCCTTACTCGCCGGGCGACGATTTCCGATTTATCGACTGGTCGGTCTTTTTCCGGACCGAGCACCTCTTCTTGAAGCTCTTCGAGGAACAAGAGGATCTCCACATCTACATTCTCCTCGATTGTTCGGGCTCGATGGATTTCGGCGCCCCCTACAAATTCCATTACGCGCGCAGGCTCGCCGCGGCCATTGGCTACTTGGGCTTGGCCAGCTTGGACCGCGTACACATCATACCCTTCGGTGAGCAGTTGGCCCGCTCCGCGTCCGATACGCTGCGGGTGCGGAGCCGAGGGAAAGTGTTTCGCATGCTCGATTTCCTCAGCGAACGCAAGCCGGAAGGCGAAACCAACCTCAACACCTCCCTGAAATCCTTCGCGGCCAGCAAACACAAACGCGGCCTCGCCATCGTCATTTCTGACTTGTATGACAAAGACGGCGTCGTCGGCGCGCTGAATATTTTACGGATTCAAAAGTTTGAGCCCTACGTCGTCCACGTCGTTTCGCCACAAGAGGGGCACCCCGAATTGCTGGGCGATCTACGGATTCTGGACAGCGAATCGGAGCGCTTCCGCGACGTCACGCTCACCGAAGCGATGTTGCGGAAGTACCGCGAGACCTTCGACGAATACTGCGACGGCATCGCGCGATTTTGTCGATCCAAAGAAATCGGCTACGTGCGTTGCAGCACGGATGTTCCGTTTCAAGATACGATAATCCACATGCTTCGGCGCGGGAAACTTTTTCAATAAATATTTTTTAGCCACAGAGGACACAGAGGACACAGAGAGCACAGAGGGGCTCATGGGCGATCAGCTCACGGAACGAATTATTGGCGCGGCCATTGAGGTGCATCGGTTGCTTGGGCCAGGGCTCTTGGAGTCCATTTACGAAGAAGCCCTGTGTCATGAGTTTACTCTGCGAGAGATCGAATTCGAGCGCCAGGTTGAGATAGATTTCATTTACAAAGGCCATACGATAAAAGGTCAGCGACTCGATATCCTCGTAGAGAAAGAGGTGATCATAGAATTGAAAGCCGCTAGTCGCTTACTCGAAGTTGCCATGGCCCAAACGCTATCGTATTTAAGAGCGGCGGGACTGAAGCGGGCATTATTGATTAATTTCGGCGAAAAACGGCTGGTGGACGGAATCAAGAGATTATCTCTGTGATCTCTGTGCCCTCTGTGGCTAAGCAGGTTGTGTTTTCGCCAAATGACTGCACCTTTCAACATAAACAAACGACCAACCCAGGAGCATCATGGGATTCGCAACACCTATAGCCCTAGCCTTTTTCGGACTCTTCATTCCGGTCCTGCTGCTCTACCTTCTTAAGCAACAGCGGCGGCGGATGCAGGTGTCCACGCTCATGTTCTGGGACCAGGTTCTGGGCGACGAGCAGAGCGCGGTCTCGTTCAAGAAAATGCGCAAGCTGGTGTCGCTCCTGCTGCAATTGCTGTTTATCGCCCTGCTCACCCTCGCCCTCGCGCGGCCCTTGGTTGGGAAGGACATGCTCGGTGCCCGGCGCATTGTCCTGTTCGTCGATACCTCCGCCAGCATGACGGCTCAGGAAAACGGCCGAACGCGCTTCGACGAGGCCGCCTCCTTGGCCGAGAACGTTGTGCAGGGTATGTCCTTGGGCGATACGCTCATGTTGGCTACCGTGTCGGATATCGTTGACGTGGTCATGCCCTTCACCAACAGCCGCAAGGATTTGATGGACGCTATCGCGGGCTTGACGGTAAGCCACGGCGCGACGAATTTCGAAGACGCCTTCGACCTGCTCGAAAACCTGCCGTCCGATTCGCGGGAAACGTATGTCTACGTTATCGGCGACGGCGCATTCGACGAAGTGGCGATCACGGTTCCCGAACGAACCCGCTTCGCGTACTTGCAGACGGGCGAAGAATCAGAAAACGTCGGGATCACGGCCTTCGAACTACGCCCCTTGCCTGCATCGCCCCGCGATTTTGAGATCCTCTTCGAGGCCGCGAACGAGACGGAGAAAGAGCAGACGATTCCTTTTGAGATTCGCGTCGGCCCGAACCTCATCGATGCGGGAGAATTAACCCTCGCGCCCGGCGCGCGGGAAATTCGAAGCGTGTCGCAGTTCAGCCGGTCAGGCGGAGAAGTTCAGGTGACCCTCGACTTTGACGACGCCTTCCAACTCGACAATACGGCTTACGCCGTGTTGCCGCCGCCGGACCCAATGAAGATCGTACTCGTGACCGAAGGCAATCTGTTCCTGCAGAGCGCGTTGGCCACGGATGACGACGTTTCCATCGCCGTTCTGACGCCCTTAGAGTATGAAGCGCTCCCGGGCGGCGCACCCGAAAAACTTGCGTCCGTTACCACCCTATTCGACCGCGCCCCTCCCTCAAGCGCGCCCGCAGGCCATGCCATCTACATCGGCGAATGGCCCGCCTTTGTCGCGCCCCCCTCGACCGAAGAGGTGGAAGACCCGGTCGTCACGGAGTTTGATCGCGAGCATCCCATCAACCGCCATCTGCATCTATCGACGGTCGCTATCGAGACCGCGCACCGGATTAATCTGCCCGACGACTTCACGCCGCTCATTCGCTCTTTTGACGACACCTTGCTGGCGTTGGGCGGAGACGCAAACCGGTACACGATGGTTCTCACCTTCGACACCGCGTCGTCGGACCTGCCGTTGCGCGTGGCCTATCCCATTTTGATGGCAAACGCGATTCGATTTATGGGGCAGGTTGATTCGGGCGAGGACTGGCGTTCCCTGGATATTGGTTCCATTTTGACCAAGGCTGAGCTTGAGCGACAGGCCCGCCGCGCCCACCATCACGAAGGCAGCGATGCAGAAACTTTCGCGATTCTGCGGCCCGGCGAGGGAACTAGCGAATCCGCGGACAATCCGCGCGAGTTTCCGAAGCTTCTCTCCATCGACCGGTGCGGCATTTACCGCGTCGCAACCCACCCCGGCGAACAAGCGCCCCTATTCGCCGCGAACTTGGTCAGCCGCCGCGAATCCCGCATCCAGCCGGCAGAGACGCTGCCGTTGCAAACGGACGGCCCGCTGCCCGAGATTTTAGAAGGCTTCCGCTTGGGACTAGAGCCCTGGTTTTTTCTCGTATTGATTGCCCTTATATTAATCGCCGTGGAATGGGGTTTGTTCCACCGGCGCTTGGTGGAGTAGGACCACGCTATGCCTTTTGAGTTTGAATCTCCCGCCCTAATCGGCCTGTTACTGATCGTGCCGGCAATCCTATTCCTGCTTCGGTACACGCTCCTCGACAGCTCGAAATTGGTCCTCGGCATTTCGACGGCGATTCGGGTCGGCGTTATCGTCCTCCTCGTCCTTGCTCTCGCGAGTTCCCTGTGGGTTCGCCGCTCGACCGACCTCGCCGTTTTGGTCCTCTCAGACCTATCGGGCAGCGTCGCGCAATCGGCCCAGGATCAACTGAAAGACGCGTGGACCGATATAGCCAGCCACGAAGCCCGACCGGACATGATGGGTCTCGGGCTCTTCGCCGCCGAAGCCCAACTCGCCGCGCCCGTCGACGCGACCCGCGCGTTCCCCGGCAGCCTCACGCTCCCCGAGGAGCAAGGCGCGACCTCCATCGAAGCCGCGCTGCGTCTCGCGCGCCAAGTCATGCCCGCCGGCGCGGTCAAACGCGTCGTGCTCCTGTCGGATGGCAACGAAACGTCGGGCGACGCGCTCGCCGCTGCGAAACGGGCCGCCGCGCGGGGCATCCAAATCTACACCTTCCCCTACGAGGCCGAGGAGCGCGACGAGATTCTGTTGGAAGACTTGACCGTGCCGCCCGAGGTGAAGAAAGGCCAGACATTTTCGATAACGGCCGTGGCCCATTCTTCCCTTGAAACAACGGCGAACTTTACCCTCTTCCGCAATGGTTTCAAAATAAACGAGCAAGAAATCGAACTGAAGAAGGGCGCCAACACGGTGGCATTCGAGGAGCCTGAACCCACCGACGGACTCACCAAGTATGAGTTGCGCCTCACGACCGAATCCGATTTCTATGTGGACAACAATGTGGCCTCGGGCATTGTCTACGTATCCGGTGAACCGCGTATCCTCCTCCTGGAAGGCCAAGAGCGCGAAGCCCGTTACCTCGCTCGCGCGCTCGGCGCGGAAAACATGCGCGTCGAGGTGCGCGCAGGACGGGGAATGCCAACCTCCCTTGAGGAACTCACCGCCTTCGACGCCGTCATCGTTTCCGACGTCCCCGCGACCGATCTGTCGGTCCAGCAGATGGAATTGCTCCGCTCCTACGTGGAAGATTTGGGCGGCGGGTTTATCATGATCGGCGGAGAGAATTCCTTTGGGCTCGGCGGCTACTACCAGACCCCCGTGGAGGACGCGCTGCCCGTGCGCATGCGCTCGGAAAAGAAAAAAGACACGCCCAGCCTCGCCATGATGCTTGTCATCGACAAGTCGGGCAGCATGCAGGGCGAAAAGATTGACCTTGCGAAAGAGGCCGCCATCGCCACGGTCGAACTGCTCACCGACAAAGATTATCTGGGCGTGGTCGCCTTTGACGGCGCTGCCTATTGGGCCGTCGAACTCCAGACCGTCACCGATCAGGACGGAATCATCCAAACCCTCGAAATGATCGAAGCAGGTGGCGGCACGAGTATCTATCCCGCGTTGGAACAGGCCTACGACGCGCTGCTCCAAGTTCCCGCCACATTCAAGCACACGGTGCTGCTCACCGACGGACAATCCCAGCCGGGCGATTTCGCCGGGGTCGTCGACATGATGGTTGCCGGGCTCATCACCGTGTCCTCCGTCGCCATCGGCGAAGGCGCCGACGGCGCGCTGCTCCAGGATATCGCTCGTTGGGGCCGGGGCCGCTACTACTTTACAAACGACCCCTACGACATTCCCCAAATTTTCACAAAAGAGACCATGACCGCGTCCAAATCTACGCTCATCGAAGAGCCGTACCTGCCGCAGGTCTTCCGAACCAACCAAGTGATCCAGTCCATCGACTGGGAAGCCTCCCCCTTTCTCTTCGGCTATGTCGTGACGGAACCGAAAGCGACCGCCGATGTGCCGCTGGTCACCGAACGGGGCGACCCACTGCTCGCCTCCTGGCAGTTTGGGCTCGGGCGGGCGGTCGCGTTTACATCCGACGCGAAAAGCAAATGGGGCGCGGACTGGTTGAACTGGCCGGACTACGGCCGTTTCTGGGCGCAAGTTATCCGCGACACCATGCGAACCACCCAGAGCCGGGGCAACGAGACGCGCATCGTCTCGGTGGGCAGCCAGTGCAGCAT
>JAPYPO010000428.1 GCA_029937645.1 Candidatus Hydrogenedentota bacterium | reverse complement strand
GCTGAGGCTGGTAACGAGGCTTGCGAAGGCGGCGCGCATGGCGGAGACGGAGGATAGTGCGGCGCGCAGTCGCCGCAATTGCATGGAGGTGTAGTCGAGTAGAGCCGCAGCCAAGCCTTGACGCGCTGCCTGGGGGACGCCGGCTGCGGGTGTGGCTTCTACCAGCACCCAGCCCCGGTCTTCGTCATAGGCCTCGACCCAAGCATGGGCGTCTTTGTCGCGCGCGATCCAATAGCCGCCGAATCGGTGCCGTTCGTCGGCAACGAATCCCTTCACGTAACGGCACGGGACGCCTGCGAGGCGCAACAGGATGGCGGCGCCCGAGGCAAAGTATTCGCAGTGGGCGGCGGGCTTCTCCAGGAGAAAATAATTCATGGGGTCCGTTCGACGCGGGATGGTGATGCCTAGGCGATACTCGTAGTTTTCGTGGAAATAGGCGACGACGCGGGCCACGCGTTCGGTGGTATCCGCTGCGCCCTCGATGATTGATTCCGCGAGCCTGTGAACGCGCGGATCGAGGTTGTCGGGCACGGTGAGAAGCTGGTCTTTGGATACCAGGGATAGCCCGACAGTCGCTTGGGCGTAAGCGGAATAGGCTTGCCCGCGAAATGTTGCAGTCCGTGAAAATATGCCGTGTCCGTCGCGCGACAGGCTTGGCGCGCGCAACGCGATGTGGGAAGCCGTCTTGTCCAAGAACAGGGCCGTCGCGAACTTGGCTGCTGGCCACACTTGATACTTAAACTCGGGCGCGCCGCCATCGGGCGGATCTCCAAACACGGAAATCCCGTCCGGGATGCCTGTCCCTTCGGCGCCGGGCAATGTGAGAGGATCGAGAGTGGTCGCGACGGAATCCGTTAACCACCGCCCCCCCCGGTATTCGTCGTAGGCCTTGCCGCGCAGGTAGCCGGGCTTCTCTTCGCCGCGGATGCGCAAGGCGATGGCGGTGTTCCCCCGTTTCATGTCGGCGACACTGCCGAGGTTGGCACGACTCGAAAACCCGATGTCGTTGGTCTGGGTCGTACCATAGAGGAGGCGGCTCATCGTTCGATCAATTCGGTCGCCGTATCGGAGGATGGCCTCGCTTCCCACCGCGCCCAAGACAAGCGCACAGAGCGCGGCGACGCCGATCGCACAGGCGCGCGACCACGGTGCGCTGGCACTTCTGGGAGTGTGTGCGCCTGCACTTTTGGGAGTGGGAAATTGACGGTTCGCAGAGAGGTACACCATGGTAAGCAGAACGAAGATCAGGGAATGCACCTGAAACATTTTTTGGACGTCGCGTGGCGCGGCGATGTCGCCTGCGGCGATGATGACGGCGAGCCCGTAGAAGGGGAATGCCGCGCGCAGCCCCCAGGCGTTTCGAAGCCATCGAAGCCAGTGCGTCGAGCCGCTCCCATAGGCGGGTTTGACGAAGAGCTGGCTGGCTTGAAACGCGAGGGCGAATTGGCCAACGGCATGGGTGAGGCCTGGGTAGGGAAATAGGCCGAAGGCTACGGGCCTCACGTAAGGCGCTGCGATGCTCCAGAGGCCTACGAAGACCGCAAGCGACAGGGCGACGCCAAAACGCCCTTTCCCTGAGATCGTCCACACGACCCGGCCTGAACAACCCAGGACGGCCAAGGCGATCACGGCCACAGGAATGATGAGGTCTTGGGTCGAACGGGCGAAGACGCTCCCTTCGACAAGAATGATCGCTGTGGCAAGAATCCGGATTCTGGTCATAGTATTTCCATGCCCCCGGACGTTATCTCTTCGGTGGAATACTGGGCCATGTCTTCTTCCTCCAAGGGCATGGAGGTCGGGCTGTCGCGCACGACGATGAGTTTGACCGCGCAGCCGCTTTCTTTTGCGGCGCGGACAAGTTCGGCGCGGGTCTCGTCCCAATCTAGAAATACGCAGATGAGTGTCGTAATGGTGGCAAGTTCGTCCAGCAGCGGGGGCGTGACGGTGTCGAAGGGGTCTTCTGTACACGGATCGAGACAGGCAAGGATTTCGAGCACATTTTCGAAGTGGGCTGTGCGGCGCCCCGCGCGAAATACGTACAGTTCCGGACCCGCCGCAAAGAGGTCGATGACGTACTCGCCGCGGGCCAGTACGTCGGCCGTAGCTGCGCAAAGGCTGATTGCAGCTTCCAGTTCGCGGTGGCCTTCCGGGTCGGTCTTGGGCTGACGCGGCACGAAGGTGTCAAGAACCAACGCGACGCGGCAGAAATACTCTTCTTGATATTCGCGCACGGCGGGAGCGGCCAAGCGGGCCCAGGCGCGAAAGTCTATTCGGCTGATGGGGTCGCCATACCGGTATTCCCTGTTGCCTGTGTATTCGGGGGATTCGCCGGTGTTGGAGGTGAGCGCGATTCCACCGGGCTGGAAGCGTCTGCCAACCGAAAGGTTAATCGAGAGTAATGGATGAAAGGCTGGATAGACGAGGAAGGAGCTTGTATGCCGCTTGCCGCCGACTACGAAGAAAAGATTAAACGGGAACGTAGAAAAAGCACGGAACCGCACGGGGCCGAAGAGGCCGCGCCGTTGGGGATTCACCGTGAACTCAACCGACTTGCTTTCGCCAGGTCGAAGCAGGGCGAAGGGCGCGATATCACCGAAGAGGATCGACGACGGGGCGTTGGGCGCGGCGGGTGAAACGTCGAATACGGGCAACCGACCGTTGTTGAGAAGGGTGAAATGGAGGGTCGCCTCTTCGCCTGCCGTGAAGTTTTGGGGAATGCGCACGTCCATCTGCACGCCGCGCGGCCGGGCGATAAACCCAAAGACGAGGGCGCTGCCCGTGGCGCCCGCGAGCGCGAAGAAGAGATGGTATAGGGGCATGGAAATGGAGACGGAGCCGATGGCCCCCGAAAGGAGGAGGGCCCCCACGAGGAGTCTTCCAGGCGTGGTAAGAGCGAATTTCCAAAACCGGAGCGCGAAGGCGGTGAGCTTGGTAAACAGGGGAGACGGACCGCGCAGACCGACGATGCGGGATGCAATGTCCAGAAGTTTTTTCATGTGGGGACGGCCACGGCGGACAGGGAGTCGGCGATGATGTCCGCCTGTTGCACACCGCTGTATTTGGCTTTCGAAGTGAGCAAAACGCGATGGGTGAGGACCGAGGGCGCCATGCGCTGCACGTCGTCGGGCAACACGAAGTCACGGCCGTCTTGGGCGGCGGAGGCTTGGGCGGCGAGAAACAGGAGGAGCGCGCCCCTGGGACTCACGCCAAGTTTCAGGCGCTGATCTTGCCGCGTGTGCTCGACGAGGGCGATGAGGTATCCGGCGATACTTTCCTCGACATGCACCGCCCGAACGGCCTGCTGTAGCGCCTGGATGTCGTCGCCGGTCAGAACCGGTTCGAGTGTTTCAAGCGGGTGCTCCAGGGCTTGGGAAAAGAGGATTTCGCGAGCCGCTTGCGCATCGGGATACCCGATGTTGAGACGAATCATGAAGCGGTCGAGTTGTGCCTCGGGCAAGGGGTAGGTCCCGTGAAATTCGAGGGGGTTCTGTGTGGCGATCACGAAGAACGGGCTGGGCAGTAAATAGCAATTGCCCTCGATGGTCGCCTGATGCTCGCTCATGGCTTCCAAGAGCGCCGACTGGGTTCGCGGCGAGGCCCGATTGATTTCGTCGGCGAGCAGTACGTTTGAAAAGACGGGGCCTTTGTGGAAGGTAAAATCGCCGGACGATGGATTGTAGACCGAGGACCCAAGAATATCGGCAGGCAGAAGGTCGGGCGTAAATTGGACGCGGTTGTATTG
>JAPYPO010000013.1:10117-22347 GCA_029937645.1 Candidatus Hydrogenedentota bacterium | reverse complement strand
TTTGTCCTTATCCCAATTTCCCGCGAAGCGGGTTCTGACTCGCAATGACAGGTTAACCACAAATTGTTCTCCCAGACTCCAGTCTATTGGAAATTGCCGCCATTGCAGATTGCACAGGGACGATCTCCCGGGATTCCGTGATGAACCAACAAGTTTGAAGGTGCCACCCGCCTTGCCCTGCGCTCTTTCGCACCTTTCTGGCCTAGTAGATTTCGCCTGGCAACACATCTCGCTCCTCATCTGAACCCGCCCGCCGTCATTTGCTATCATGGCCGACATGAATAATTACGGACTCGATCACACCCTCGATATTATCGCCGTCGGCGCCGGGCCGGCCGCCTTGGTGGCGCTGCACGACGCAAAACTAGCTGGCCTCGACGCGGCCGCCATTGATAAGGGGCCGGTATGCGGGGCGCTGCTCAAGCACCCGACGTACATGAATTGGTTTTCGACGGCGGAGAAACTGGAGCTGTCCGGTTTCCCCTTCCTTATCTCCACGAAGAATCCGTCGCGCCGCGAGTACCTCAAGTATTGCTTGGCCTACGTGAAACATTTTGGGCTTGAGATTATCACGTACCACGAGGTGACGCGCGTCACGAAAGAAGACGATGCGTTTCGGGTGGATGTCAAAGACATGTACGGGCGCGAGTACGTCTGGCGCGCGCGGAACGTCGTGATGGGTACCGGTTTCTTCGATAGTCCTCGCCCGTTGGACGTACCCGGCGAAGACTTGCCGAAGGTCACGCACCGCTACACGGAATCGCATCGGTATTCGGATCACGACGTGGTCATGGTGGGCGCGGGCAGTTCGGCGGCGGAGGCCGCGCTGGAACTCTGGCGCGACGGAGCGCGCGTGACCATCATCATGCGCGATGACCGCTTTCACACGAAATATTGGGTGGAGCCTGATGTCGAGAATAGAATCAAGGAAGGCTCGATCGCGTGTTACCGGAACGCCCGAGTAAAAGAAATTCGGCCCGACGATGTGGTCATCACGGACGCCCGTGGACGCGAGGTATCGATACCCAACGATTTCGTCTTGGCGATGACGGGTTACGAACCGGATACAACGCTGTTGAGCGAGGCGGGCGCGGAGGTGGATATGGAATCGAAAAAGCCGCTGCTCACCGACCATAAGGAAACGACCGTACCCGGATTGTACGTACTGGGAACGCTCTGCGCCGGTGTTGATTCCAACGTCGTCTTCATAGAAAACAGCCGCGACCACGGCCCGACGATTGTCGCGCACATTCTTTCCAAGAAGAATTCGAGAGAGGCGGTTAAGGTTCTCGAATAGTGCCTAACGTCTCGCGCGTCAGCGGCGAAGTCCGCTGCATGCGCTGGTTAGGCGATTTCTACCGCTGCGAAGGCAGCTTCTTCACCTTGGTCCTTCTTGTGTTGGTAGCCAGGGCATATGTGGGCGCTATTTATTTCTTGTGTATGCCCGATTTTTCCTCGAAGGTCCGCAAGTAATACCCTTCCCCTTTTTCTACTACCAGCGAAATTGGGTTTGAGTGAAATCGCCTATCAAATAAAGTATCAAAATAAGAAATGACCCGACACTCCAATGCACCATAGCTGCGGCCATTGATAGTAAACACTCTCTCGACAATCATGGACTCCCTTGGGGCGATCACCGAATCCAGAGCTAAACCTGACTCTTCGAGCGCCGCCATACTGCGCGGCTTCGAAATAAGAGCGAGGAGACTTCCGGAAATCCTTGGCAGCGTGAGCGGGTAATCCGTCAAGTTCTTATACTCACACCGGATTACGATTCCCTCATCAGCGGTGAACAATTCCTTCGTAGGCGTGGCGTGAAACTCAAACACTTCCCACGGCGCCGTATCCGCTATGGCTTGCAACCGGGCCCGTTCCCGCTCGCGCATCCAAGGGATAGTGACCGCCAGAATCACGGCGATAACTACGGCCACGATCACCGCCTCGACAAGGGTGAAGCCGCGTTGCTTGTCCGTGTGTCTAGTCATGCCCCTACCATAGCACATGCTTGGTCAATGCCTAACGGTTCTCTCGTCAGCGGCGCAGCCCGCTGCATGCACTGATTGGGCGACGTTGGGGTTTCTTTCAGTCTCTGTACAGCCAGTAACGATTAACCTTGCTGTCATAACCGAATGTGATAAACAGCCACTCCGAATCCCACGACCCGAACAGTCCGCCACTTTCTGGCCCAAGATAGTAGTGTATGTCGCACGCCGTGGCACCATAGGGGAAACTTTTGTCATGGGGAGGTCCAAGAAGTTCAACGACTTCATCGCTAGTCATACCGTCGAGCTGACCGCTGGAGATGAGGTCATCCACCATACAGAGACGAGGTGGCCACTCTGGATCGTGCACAACCTCTTCTTCATTTCGCCAAAGCGTGTCGTCAAACTTCTGGCTGCAACGAGGATCGTCAGGGATAAAGAATCCAACCAGGGAAGCCACGAATACCAGAAATGGAATGAATCCGACCATGCCGAGAGCGAGGGCCGCGAGGACGTAATAGAGGAGGTTGGACTCGCTTCTCTTGTCTGTGGGTTCGGCCATGCCCTCACGATACCACAGGATTGGCCAATGCCTAGGGATGCTTGTATGGTTCCTTCAATAAATCTTTGGGTCTGGACGCTATTCTATTCTTCGTTTATGGCGTAGCCTTCATCGGCATAGCGTCGGATTTTGTATAGGAGGGCGCGGCGGCTGATCCCTAGGGCGCGGGCGGACTCGCTTCGGTTGTAGTTGTGTTCGCGCAGGGTTTGGAGGATGAGTTGGCGCTCTACATCTTCCATGCGCTTTCCGGGGGTGGACTGGGCTTCGGCTTCGGGGCTGGAGGTTGCGGCGCGGGCGCGGGCGGGCAGGTGTTCGGGGAGGAGGACTTCACCGCGGGCCATCAGGCAAGCGCGCTCGATGGCGTTACGCAGCTCGCGGACGTTGCCGGGCCATTCGTAGGCTTCGATGGTGGACACGAAGGCCGGGGAGGGGCGCGGTTTTCCTTTGGCGAATTCGGCGGCGAAGCGGGTGGCAAGGGGGACGATGTCGGCTTTTCGGTCGCGAAGCGGGGGCAGGTGAATTTCGATGACGTTGAGGCGGAAGAAGAGGTCTTCGCGAAAGCGGCCCTCTCCCACTTCGGTTTCGAGATTTCGGTTGGTGGATGCGAGGACGCGGGCGTCGGCTTGGATGACTTCGTTTGAACCGAGGCGTTGAAAGGTTCCGTCCTGGGTAAACCGCAGTAGTTTGGCTTGGATTTGGGGCTTCATTTCGGCGATTTCGTCGAGGAGCAGCGTTCCGCCCGTGGCTTCTTCTACGCGCCCTATGCGCCGCTCGTCGGCCCCGGTGAAGGCGCCCTTTTCGTGACCAAACAATTCGCTTTCGAGGAGGGATTCGGGGATGGCTGCGCAGTTTACTTTGACGAGCGGGCCGTCGGCACGCGCGCTCCAGAAGTGGAGCAGCTCGGCGATGGCCTCTTTGCCGACCCCGCTCTCGCCGGTAATCAGGACGCGGGTTTCGGAGGGGGCGATGACGGAGATTTCGCGGACGATGTTTTTCATGGCGGGGCTGCGCGCGGTGAGCCATTCAGGGAGGTCGGGGGTTTGGAGCGATTCGCTTTCGACCGGCTCGTTCATGCCCACGGCGTCGCGGACGGTGGCGGATAGTTCGTCGAGGTCGATGGGTTTCTCCAGGTAGTTGACCGCGCCGTGGCGCGTCGCGGCGACCGCGTCACGTACTTCGGGAAAGGCGGTAACCAGGAGAACAGGCAACGTGGAATTCGTCTCGCGAAGGCGCTCGAACAATTCGAGCCCGGTCATCCCGGGCATGCGCACGTCGGAGATCATCATGTCGAATTCTTGCGCGGCCAGCGTTTCCAGGGCCTCGGCGCCGGAGGCCGCGAGCACGATTTCGAGCCCAAGATCCGACAGGAAGGTCTGCAGAAGGCTGCGTTGTCCGGGGTCGTCGTCTACCACGAGAATCCGTGGGGTGGCTGGCATAGTGTTCCTCGGCTAGAGTGCGCGTAGTCCGCTTAGGCGAAAGACTGCGCCGCCCTCTTCGCTGGGAGTATACTCAATCTCCCATTGTTGGGCCAACGCTATCTGGCGGACGACGGTCAGACCGAGCCCGGTGCCCTTTTCGGAGGTGGTGAAGTAGGGCCGGAAAATTTCTTCGACGGCGTCTTCGGGGACGCCGGGCCCGTTGTCGCGGATTTCGAGAAAGGCTTCGTCACGGGATTTTCTTTCGAGGACCGCTTCGATCCGGCCTCCGGAATCTACGGCGTGGACGGCGTTGAGCAGGAGATTGAAGATGACCTGTCTCAGGAGGGATTGGTCTGACTCGATCAGGAGGTCAGGGCCTCTGTATGTGACTTCAACGCCCTTCTCCTCGCAATCGCTTTCGAGGGTCCTGATCACGTCTTCGACTACGGCCTTGACGCGCGTGGGCGACGGGACGACTTCGGGGGGCTTTGAGTAATCGATGAATTGGTTGAGGCGCGCGGTAACTCGGTCTACTTCCTCGGCGATTTCGAGGGAGGTGTCGCGTATTTCCTGCGGGGCGTCGTCGGATTTCGAAACGAGTTGGGCCAGACCCCGAATGATGTTGAGTGGATTCCGGGTTTCGTGGGCGAGGCCGGCGGCCGCGATGTTCATTTCCTTTAGGTGGAGGTTGGTGTGCTTGGCCCGGGCGAGGCGGCTTCGAAGCGCCGCGGTTTGTTCGGATTTTCGCCAGGCCAGGGCGAGCCCCAAGGCCGCAATCAGCGCGATGGCGGTGGAGGTGAGCCGCAGTCCGCGGTCGCGTCTAATGCCTATGTCCAACACGCTTGTGGAGAGGTCGAGTACGAAGTAGTGGACGCCCCGTTTCTCGGCGAGTTGGGCAAAGTCCTCTTCGCTCATCCAGGGCGGGCGCCGGGAAAAGGAGCGGCCCGGTCCGAAACGACGCGGCTCATTGGAGTCGCCGGAGGCTTCGCGATGCCGCCTACGCGCTTCTCGCGCCTGCTCACGCGCCTGTTCGTCGCCGACCTCATCCGAGTTTCCTGATGCCCGACGACGCTGCGGAAAATCAGTTTCGGGGCGGATGATAGCCGTGGATGCGCCGTCCTCCTGCTGGTCATCCCCGAGCGCAACGAGGGTCGCGATGGTCACGGAGTTTTTGTTCCAGCGGTCCCAGCGGTCCGCGAGGGATTCGGGATCAAAATCGATGGGCGCGCCGGCGGAAGCGACGATTTCGCCCGCTGCGTTTAACAGGGCAACGCCGAGGAGTTCGCTTGAATCGGTTAGTTCGACGAGGGCGGCCTCGAGGCGTGGTTGGGGCACCATGCCGAACCGGCGCTGCGAGCGAATGACGACGCTCAAGGTGGTCGAGATGTCGTCGGCCCGGTTGAGGAGCGCGACCCGCGCGAAGTCTTGGACGCGACCGTGCTCGATGAACTGCCAGACGCAGACGGTAATCCATGCGGCTGCGATCAGGATGTAGGTGATCTTGGATCTGGGTTTCGCCATAGCCTTTGCCGTCGATTCGGCGACCTTATTAACGGTAAGTCGCTCCGCATGATGACGGGCGCAACGGAATTTCCCAAGTAGACTGGTGTTCTTGAACCACGAATGGACACGAATAGAGACGAATGTTTTTCCTATTTGTGTGCATTCGTGTCCATTCGTGGTTCCATATCATTTTATAAACAGCAATTTTTTTGTGCAACGAGACGCCTTACTTCCGCACCGTGTCCTTACCTCATCGGGCCGGCGCGCGGAATACAACCCCTTGATTACCGGTCGTCTTCTCGTCTATCGCCGGAGGTTCAAGTTGCTCGGGTTCGGGCTGATTCACCGTGGGCGTTCCGACGTCTCCTATGAATCGATCAAGTTGCTCGGGCGTGAATACGTTCGGGGCCAATACGGTGTCGTTCCTTTCGGAAACGGACATGTCGTCAAGCTCTCCCACATTTTCCACGACGTATGGCGTTAAGAAAATAAGCAGTTCGGTCTTGGAATCGGTCGTGATCTTGCGGCGAAAGGCGGCGCCGAGCAGGGGGATGTCGCCTAAGAGGGGCACTTTGCGCGTGGTCTCGGTTTTCTGATCTTCCATGAGGCCGCCGATGACAACCGTGTGGCGGTCGGGCACGATGACGCGGGTTTCGGCGGAGCGCTTGGCGAATATGGGCGCGTCGAGGCCGTCGGCTATGTTGACGGTCTCTCCGGTCAACGTGGATATTTCCGGGAGGACCAACATTTCGACCATTCTGTCCTTGGTGATGCGGGGGGTGACTTCGAGGATGATGCCGATGTCTTCGTATTCGATCTCGTTAATGGGATCGCCGAGCGCCGTAAAGCGCTGACTGCGGATGAAGGGCACTTCCTGGCCGATGGTGATGAGGCCCGTTTCGTTGTTGCGAACAAGAATCGATGGCCGGGACAAAACTTCGAGCTTTCCCACTTCGGCGAGGGCGCGCAATGTAATATTGAGGTCATTTTCGATGATTCGGGTGAAACCACCCAGGGCCTGGGCTCCGACGCCGAATGCCGTGTCGACCTGGTTCGGATCGTCGGCTCCGTTGAACTGGAATAAGCCTTCGACGCCCACGTCGAGGTCATCGCTATGAGTAATTTCAAGAAACAAGACCTTGATGAGGACCTGCGGAACGGGGGTGTCGAGACTGCGGACAACTTTCGCAATGTTCAGGTTCGTTTCGTCGTCCGTGATGACGATGAGCTGGCCCGTGCCTGGGTCGTATTGAATGATGGCGTCGCCGATACGGTTTTGTTGCTGGGCCTCGGCAATCGTTCCGAGCATGCCCATGGTTATCGCGATAGCGGCTGTGACTGCATACTTCATAATTCGTTCCTCGTATTTCATAGTAATGGCCCGAACGTTATGCCCCGTAGGCCCTCGCCCAGAACTTGCTTTATTCTCCGGTATCATTACTGCCTTCCGCCGCCGCCACCTCCGCCACCACCGAAGCCTCCTCCGCCTCCTCCACGACCGCCTTGATTTCTGTTGCCTTGACCACCCTGGCCGCCTTGCGGGTTGGAGCCGGCCGCATTTCCAGTGGAGACTCCCTCGCCGAACATGCCTTCTAGGATGGCGGCGACGGCTTCGGGATCGGCGTTCTTAAGGTCGTACACAAAAACGCGCGGGGTAAGGGATGGGTCGGCGTCGAGGCTCGCAATCATTTTTGCGATGAGTACCATCTTGTCGCTCATGGCGCTGACGACAACCGAATTGGTCCGCGAATCCGCGACGGCTTGCACCCTGTCTTTCTCGTCGAGCGTGCTAGACCCGCCTCGGCCTTGCTGGCCGCCGCGACCGCCGCCGCCGCCTCCTCCTCCACCGGTGGCATTTTGCGGAAGGAAGGCCTCGAGCACGACGTCCACCATGTCTTCGGCGAGCGCGAATTTGAGGCCGAATACCTTCACTTCAGGGACTGCGCCTCTATCGGAGTCTAGCTCCATGATCATCTGCTCGATGGTCGGCATGACATCCTCGGGCGCGCTTACCACGACCGCATTGGTTCGTTCATCGGCGACGGCCAGTACGCGGGACATGGCTTGGCGCTCCGCTGAACCGGCGGCGGCGTTTTCCCTGTTTCCGCCCCGGCCTCCATCACTGCCTCCCCCCCAGGGAGACCCGCCCCGACCGCCTCCTCCGCCACGCTGCATGAAGCGCTGGAAGAAGGCTTGCCGTTGCTGATCCCGAGAATTGCTGCCACTGCTACTGCCAGGCGCCGCGAATAAGTCGTTAATGAGTTTGGCGGTCTCGGCGGACTCGGAGTTCTCGAGCGGAAATACGCGCAACGCGGCGACGCTTGAAACGGGCGTGTCCAAGGCTTCCACGATTTCGACCATGCGATGGATGCTCTTGCGGGTGTCCGTGAGGATGATCGCGTTGCTGCCTTCGTTGGCGGTCGCGATCGCATAGGAAGGCAGGAGGGGCTCCATCGCTTCGATGAGTTGAGTCACATTCGCGTATCGGACAGGGATGATCTGGGTCACCATTTCGTCCGTCTTCGGAATTTGTGTCGAGTCGCTTCCAGCGACAACCGGCAAGTCGCGCTCGCGCGCTTCTTCCAGGGTGACAATAATCAACGTCCTATCGTTGCGAATCGCGGCGTAGCCCTTCTGGTTGAGGATGGTGTTGAGCAAATCTACGGCCTCATCTTTCGTGAGGGGCTGATGGCTCCACACATCGACGGTGCCTTCAATGACGGCTTCGCGCACGATAACGAAGCCGGCGGAGCGGCTGAGGTAATCGAGCACGGTATCGAGGGGCACCCCGCGGAAATTCAGGCGAATGCCCTCCTCGCTGGATTGGTCTTGCGCTGACGCTTCGGGCGCAGCGATTCCGATCGCAAGAATCGGGATGGCGATGAGTAGGATTACTGGTCTGATCTTCACGGGTTTGTCTCCCTTTTGCGGCGTTCGATCATTCTTCGGCGCACTTCGCTGGCGCTGTCGGAGTCTTCTGTACTGGTCTCGGTGGAGTCGCTCGGCGCGGACGGGTCGGTATAGCCTTGCGCCGGATTGACGGTTTCTCGTAGCACCCACTCCCCACCGTTGTCACGCTCCATTGATGCGCCGACGGCGAGCACGGTTTCCGCGCCGTCTCGTTTGAGGAGGATGCGGCCTGTTTCGATCGTTTCGACGGAATAGCCTGCGATGGATCCGCCTTGCTTGGTCACGCCTTGGTACTCGGGCTTGGAGCCCGAGAAAAAGGCAACGGCTCCGAATTCGTCGATCAAGGCCCCTACGAGTGAGAAGCGATCAGCGGAGCGGGAGGCGGCGCTCTCTTGGCGCGAGGAAGTGGCGCTGCCGGGCCGGGGCGCGGGCTTCCGATTGCGATTGAATATATTTCGGTCCATGACGATGCGGAAGGCTTCGATACCGTTCTCGGAATCCGATTCGTCCGATGCGGCCGAACTTGGCGCGGTGAGCAGCGTGGCCAGGAGCAGCGACACAACAAGCGCGCGGCGCCGATTCGAAGCCTTCTCGGTTCGTGGCTCCATCAGCCGTCCTCGCCGGTTAGTTGTAGGCCGGTGAAGGCCAAATTGAAGGTTAGCAGGCTGCCCGAATCGTCCCGGGTTGCGACTTCGATGCTCTCGACGCGCACGGGCATTCCGTCAGTTTCGAGCCGGTACAGGAATTCCGTGATCGCCTCTATCGAACCCTGGCCCGTCGCCCGTAGATCGAGGGTACTGTACGCGGCGTCCTCGCGAATCCATCTGGGTTTAAGCGCCGTGATTTCGAGGCGACATTCTTGCGCCCACCGTGTCACGGAACCAAGCACTTCGTTTTCGGCCCGGGACTCGGAAGGGGGCAGACTCCGTTCGCGCATCCCGGCCCAGCGCTCCGAGAGGAAGTCTCGGCGGTCGACCAGAAGGCTGCTCTTGGACAAGGATTCTTCCAACTCGTTGATAACCGCGGCGCGCTCGCTCCACAACGCGTAGAGCGGCGACACGACGAGACGGTCGCCTACTAACGCGCCGAGGCATAGGGCCACGGCTATTACTAGAACTCGCTCTCTTCCGTTAAATCCCACTGGATTCTCCTGGCGCCCAACGGTAGCTGAGGCTAAATTGATAGGGCGAGGAACCGCGTACCTGGGTGAGCTTCACGTCGTGAACCCCTGGCGTATTCCTCAGCGCCTCGTGGACCCCGAGCCACGCGAGGTCGTTTTCGGCTATCGCGGTGCAGACGACGCGCTCGCGGTCTACGATGGACAGGCTCGTGGCCCACACGGATCCGTCTTCCGGAAACGCGTTGGTGAGTTTCTTGGCGATGGTCAGGCTGATGGCGGAGTTGTCGAACCAGGAGCGATAGGCGCGGACGTTTGCCTGGAGGGTTTCGACCTCCTCCACTCGCGGCGCGAGTTCCGACCATTCCGCTTCGAGTCGACTCAGCTTCACATGCTGGTAGAGAAAGAGGAAACCGAAAATTAAAAGCGCGGCAGCCGCAACCCCGCCAAGCCACAGGGTGCTCCGTGCGGAAACGCGGTTGATGAATTTGGCGAGCGCGCTGGTGTGGGGTGCCTGGAACTGAATCTCCGATTCGCGGCCGAGAAGCTTGTTCGCAGCGGCGGCGATGGCGCCGGGCGTGGCATGGCTCTCTTCTTGCCCGGTGGCCGATTTCGCCGAATCCGCGCCGGGGCCGGATGCGCGTTCAATTCGCATGCCTTGCTCGACGCGCATACCTTGGGCTGCGAGCGGCTCGCGCAGCTCTTCCATGGCGTCGGCGACGGCCGCCGGAGGTCCGTAAATTCGAAGGGGAGCCCCCTCTTGCAGAAGGGATCCCGGAAGTTGGCTGAGGCTGATTCGGAGTTGCCGCGCGATGACCTCTGAATCGAATTCGACTTCGCCGTGATTGGTGCGCGGAGAATCGACGAGGGAGCGTAACACGACCAACCCATCCGCCGCAGCGATACCCAGATCGACTCCACTGCTGCTGATGAGCAACGCAATCTCTTGGCCATCGCGGGAGGACTGGATCACTTCGGCGATGCCTACGGTGATGCCGACAAGCCGCAACTGAGCGGCTTTGCAAATCGTCGTGATGGTGTCGATGTGGTTGGCGGGCATGGCGGCGACGAGCGCGCCCGGCGAGTCGCCTCCGATTCCGTGGAGGGAGGAGGCGAGCGCGAGTTCATCGGGGGCGAATGGGAATTCGCGCTCGGCGCGCAGGGCGATGAAACTGTCGAGGTCGTCCCCCTCGATATCGGGCAGGTCAACGCGAATCGTCAACGCCCATTTCAGGGGCAAACACACGACGCAGCGTTTTTCGCGGATGCCGCGGACCTCGAGTTCGTCCTTGATCTCACGCGCGACCAACTGTGGGTCGCTGCTCAGGGCGTCAAGCGCCATTTGCCAGCGACCGATCTGTTCGACGATGGCGCGGTTGCCGGCCCGTGTCACGGAGGCAGCAGTCACCCAGTCGCCTTCAAAGGAAAGGCCGAGTACGGATGCGGATTTTGAGGGCATGGAAATGTTCATGACTCGTCGACCTCCGCGTATTGCTCTCGAACCTCGGCTCCCAGTGGCCAGCCGAGGCGCGTCCGGTCACGGCGAAATACGATTCGCGGCTCATCGCCCGTGGTATCGAAAACGAACAAATCGCGGCGGAACCCGCGGCCGTGCCTCCCCACGGCGGCGATGTCGGCGCTGAAAACGAGGCTCTCGGGCGATATCAGCATGAGGTCCCTCGCCTCGACGGGCACACCGCCATCGACGGCCTCATCCAGCCAGGCCCCGTCCGACGCGTACAAATCGTCGGAGACGAGCCCCGAACGGTACGCGACCAAATCGTAGGCCATGGCCTCGTCGAGCCCCGGCAGACAGGCCAAGACCTCGACCGACGCGGCAATCGGGTTAATCAGCCCGTTGGTGTACACGGTGAGATATTCGATGAGGCCGAAGTCGAGGCTTCCATCCTGGTTATCATTCGGACGCGAGGCGTCGCCATCGTCCTCGTTCGGGTCGAGGAGGCCGTTGCGGTTGACGTCTTCGCCGTAGAGCAATTCGACGCCGGCACCCAAGACGAGGCGAAGCTCATCGACCGTTTCAAAATTCGAGTCCTTGCTGTTGTACGGCGGATCGAGCAGCGCGTAGTTTGCCGATTCGGCTCCGTCGGGCGAAGGTTCGCTGTCGGGGTCGCGCCAGTCCACGATGGCCGCCGCGAAGTCGAGGGGCATATCGGGAAGGGCTTGCAGCATTTCGAGGGTGGCGGTGTTGATGTTCAGCTTCGAGGCCTCGTCAACGAAACCGAAGACGAGTTCTTCGGAAGACCCTAGTTCGTCATAGCGCCGACCGACAAACCAGAAGGCGCCCTCCCCCACTTCGACGGATTCCGCTTCGTAAGCGTCGGTGTCGGGCAAGATGCCAGGGTCTTCGAGGTTGTCCAGCAGGAAGGACACGTAGCGCCTCGCCCCGTCGACGGTGTGCGCGGCCTGGCGTCCAGCGAGTTCGTAATCGGCGGCGCGGCGTTCGAGGAGCATGGAATTTCCGAAGTACAGGGCGACGCTTGTCAGGCCCAGGGCGATCCACATCACGACGATGAGGACGACGCCGGCGTTGTTCGCAGCTATGAATTTCCCGGTGGCCATTCTAATTCACTCCCCTTTGACCGGCGGGCGCCGCGTCCGTGGGCCTTGCGTCCCCTCCGCCCCCGCCATCGCCGCCGCCTGAAGGTTGTTGCCCGCCGTTCGCCCCGCCGGAGTCCGCCTCTTCTATTTCTTGGGCTACCGGTGCCACCACTTCGAAC
>JAPYPO010000013.1:0-10107 GCA_029937645.1 Candidatus Hydrogenedentota bacterium | reverse complement strand
TTCGCACGCCTGGTACCACACCGACGACGCTTCGGCGCGGGCGTCTTCTTCCTCTTCGTTTGACGCGAAATCAATACGGACCCGGACGGCCAGGGGCGCCTCGTTTTCGCGCGTGGTCGAATCCCAGGACTCTTCCCAGATTTCGCCGTCGTAGTAGCTAAATTCGAGGGACTCGACGCCGCTCAACAGGGCTTCCTCGGGAGGTTCTTCCACCGTGCTCGCGAGTAAATTCCGGGTTACGGCCCGGACGAAGTCCCTGCCTTCGCCGGCATCGGAGGAATTATCCTCGGCGAGGCGGTATTCGACTTTTTGGATGTCGCCCCACGGTTCGTTGTCGCCGACGGCGGCTGACGCGGTGTAGAATTCGAGGGTGTCCGCCCGGCGCGCGTTGTCTTCGTTGGACTCGCCCAAAAGGGCGCCGGCCATTATTCCGGCGGGTGGGGTCATCGCGGCAAGATCGCGCCGGAGCGTTTGCGATACGTAGGACCTCGGGAGCGCGTCGTCGAGGCGCTCGAAGGCGGATTCGCGCAGGTTGAGCGCGCCGTGAAAGACGGCGTAGAGGGCGACGATCAACACGGCCGAAATCGTCGAGGCAACGAGGACTTCGATGAGGGTAAATCCACCGGCGCGCGCGATAGTCTTTAATTTGTTCCGCCCGATCATACGCCCGCCTCTTCGACGAGCGTCGTCAGCTCGACCGATAGCTCTTGGCCTTGGACCTTGAAATACACTTTGACCGAGACGGCCTGCATGGCGTCCTCTTCCCAGTCGCCGTCGTTTAGCGCCCAGCGGTAACCCGGCCAGTCGTCTCCAAAATCTCCTTCGGCTTCACTGTCGCGCCATTCGTCGGTCAGGACCAATTCTGTGAGGAGCCGGTCGGCCAACTCGACGGCCTCGCGTTGGCGTTCGGCGGCGACTCCAGCGCGGTTCGCGATGGTCATCCCCTGAACCATGACGGGCACGACAATGGCCATGAACAACATGGCCGCCAGGGTTTCGGCAAAGGTGAAGCCGCTATTATTCTTCGTCATCTTCATCGCTTACCCGATATCCCGGTGTGAATTCGTTGCGTTTGATACTCGTTGCCCGGTTCTCGTTTTCGCGAATGGTGACTTCCTCAACGCTTTCGACATCGAGGAGCCCGTCGGGCCAGAAGGTAATCGTGGCGCGGCCTTCTTCGTCGACAAACTCGGGATCGATTTCCAGAGTCAGCCCACGGGCCGCGTTGTAGCGGCGTACTTCGGGGGCCTCGGGATTGTAAGGATCCTGGGGCGAAAGGCCGTACGCGCCCTCTTCGGGTTCAATCCACAACTCGACCACGGTTGCCGTTGAAATCGCTTCGCTTCGCGCGTAACGCGTAACGGCGAGAAAGCGGCGCGTCTCTTCTTCCAAGCCTCTGCCCGCAAAGAAATTCGACAAGGAGGGGGCGGCAACGGCCATCATGGTTGACAGAAGAGCCATGACGAGGATCAGTTCGACCAGGGTGAATCCAACGCTATGCCGTGGCGCACTCATCTTAGCGACCGCCCTGGTCCCAGTTCGTCACGTCGTCGTCGCCGCCTTCGCGGCCATCCGGACCCATCGACATGAGGTCGTACCCATCTTGGTTGCGTTTCCCTGGGTATTCGTAGATGTATTCGCCGCCCCACTGGTCCAGTGGTATGCCCTTTTGAAGGTAGGATCCGCGCCACTCTTCAGAATCGCTGGAATTCTCCACGAGGGCTTGCAGGCCGTCGGCGCTCGATGGGTAGTAACCATTATCGATTTCGAAGGCATCGAGCCCGATGCCAAAGACGGAAATCTGGGACACGGTAGCGGTGAACTTGGCCTGCTCGGTTCTCCCGGAGAATTTTGGCAGGACGATGGCCGCGAGCGTTGCGAGTATCGCGAGTACCAGTAACAGTTCGACCAGGGTAAATCCCAGGTTTCGTTTTTTCGTTGTACTCATGTAAACCACTCCTGTTGCGTGCCTACTGGATGTAATCTTGCAGCGAAAATATCGGAATAACCATGCCCACAAAAATAATACCTATAAAACCGGCCATCACGAACAGCATAAGCGGCTCGGCGAGGGAGACTGCGGTTTTTAGTTGGCGGTCCAGATCCTTTTCGGTAGCTGCCGAGAGCCGCACGAGCTCCTCATCGAGGCGGCCGGTCTCCTCGGCTACGGAAATCATTTCCAAGACGGAACCGGGGAAAAGGGCGGGGCAGCTCGCCAGGCTGGAGGCCAGGCTGTCGCCTTTCTGGACCTGCTCGATGGAATTCGTGACCGCATCCACGAGAATTTGATTGCCCACGGATTCGCGGGCGACGCGTAAGGCCTGGATGAGGGGTACACCCGAGCCAAGCAGCGTCCCCAGCATATGGCAAAACCGTGTCATGGCGAAGCGGGCCGTGAGTGGGCCGAGTACGGGCACGGCCAGCGCGGCGCCTTCCCACACGCGGCGTCCCTGTTCAGTTTGCAGCCACTGCCGGGCGAGAAGCGTGGCCAACGCTGCGGCCGCAAGAACGAACAGGCCGTAGTGGGTGAGCAGCTCACTCACGCCGATAATTATGCGTGTAATAAGGGGGAGGGCCGCACCAAACTCCGCAAAAATAAGCTCGAATCTTGGGATAAAGAAAACGAGGAGAAACACGAGTACGACTATAGCCAGTCCCATGAGGACGGCCGGGTAGATCAACGCGGAGCTCACTTTGGAACGCAGATCTCTTGCGCGGGATTGAAACTCGGCGATCTGGCTCAGGACTCGGTCGAGAAATCCGCCCGCCTCTCCGGCTTGGACCATGGCGGTGTACACTTTGGGGAAGGTGTCGGGCGATTGGGCCATGGCGTCGGCGAGGGCGGTTCCATCGACGACGAGGTCGTAGACTTCCTTCCACCGCGCGCTGGCGGCGGCGGAGGAAGATTCCCTCGATAGGATTTGCAGGGCGCGGCTGAGAGGGACGCCCGCCGTGAGCAGGCTCGCGAGTTGACGCGTGAAATTTTCCAGCGCGCGAAATGGAACGCTCCTGCGTCGGCGGGCGAAGTTGAATCCGAAGGGCTGTCCGCTGTCGCTATCGCCGCTTTCGCTAAGACTGACGGGCGTGTAACCCAGGGCCTCGATCTGCCGGAAGGCATCCGGTCGGCCGCCCGCTTCCAGATTTCCCTCGGTTACGGAGCCGTCGTTAAGCAAGGCGCGGTATTGGAATTGAGACATGGCCTAGTCTCCGCCTTCGGCGTCTTGGGGGATAGGGTCTACCATGCCCTGACGCTCGTCTCTGGATACGCGAAGCACTTCTTCGACGGTGGTAGCGCCTTCGCCTACGATTCGCCAACCGTCTTCGCTGAGGGAGCGTAACCCGTGGCGCCGGGCGACGCTACGGATGCCGCCCGCTGAGGCGCGTTGGAGAACCAAATCGCGGATTTCATCGTTGAGCCGCATGAACTCGAAGATCCCGCGGCGCCCGTGAAAGCCGGTCATGCGGCACAGTTCACAGCCCTTCGCTTTGTACAGTTTGTCATGCGCAGCGAGGCCGATTTCGACTTTGAAGTTGTTGGTGGCGCTAGAGGTGTCCTCGAATTTGCAGTGGGGACACAGAACGCGGACCAAGCGTTGGGCAAGGACGGCCTCGACGGCGGAGGCGACGAGGTAGGGCTCGACGTGCATATCCACTAAACGGGTGAGTGCGCCCGGCGCGTCGTTTGTGTGGAGGGTCGAGAACACCAGATGACCGGTGAGCGACGACTGCACGGCGATCTGCGCCGTCTCGGGATCGCGGATTTCCCCGATGAGGATCACATCCGGGTCGTGGCGAAGAATCGAGCGAAGGCCCCGGGCAAAGGTGAGGCCCGCCCGCGTCGACACTTGAATCTGGTTAACGCCTTTCATGTTGTACTCGACCGGGTCTTCGATGGTAATTATTTTTCGGAGCGAGTCGTTAATTTCGTTCAATGCGGCGTAGAGCGTCGAGGTCTTTCCGCTACCGGTCGGGCCCGTTACGAGGACGATCCCGTGAGGCAACTCAAGGAGATCGCGGAACATCCCGCATTCCCGTTCGCCCATGGACAGAGTGTCGAGTCCGCGCAATTCCGTATCTTGGCGGAGCAGGCGCATGACCACGGCCTCGCCGTGCATCATGGGGATGACCGAAACACGCACGTCCACGTCGCGTCCATCGAGGCGGACTTTGATGCGTCCGTCTTGCGGCAGCCGCTTTTCCGCGATATCGAGATGGCTCAGGATCTTTACGCGCGATACGATGGCTGGCTGGTAGCGCTTGATTTGCGGCGGTACCGGTACGTCTTGCAATACGCCATCGATTCGATAGCGGATGCGCAGTTCGTCTTCGTAAGGTTCGAGGTGGATGTCCGTCGTGCGCAGGGCGATGGCGTCGCTGACGACTTGGTTCACGAACTTGATGATGGACGCGTCTTCCGCCGCGCCTTCGAGATCCATGTCGTCCGCCGCATCTTCGTCGATGACTTGGATCGAGGCCTCTTCTTCCAGAGAATCCAGCGTGTCCGCGCCAATGCCGAGGCGTTTTTTCATTTCGCGGCGAATCGCTTCGCTGGGCGCGAGCACGGGCTGGAGCTTAAGGCCGGTCAGGGTCTTGAGGGAGTCCAATCCGTCGGTGGCGAAGAGGCGGCTGAGGGCAACCTCCACGGAACCGTTAACCCGTCGAAGCGGAAGGATCTCTTTGCGAAGCAGTACGCGCGCGGGGAAGAGCGAAAGCAGTTCCTGATCGGGTTCGACGTTCGCGAGGTCGGTGTAGGGCAGGTCGTATTCTTCGGCCAACCATTGGAGCACGCCCGCTTCATCGCTTGGGCGCGATGCCTCCGATTCGTCCGTCTGCCGACGCAAGAGATCCGCATCCGCGACGGACAACTGCTGCAACGAAATCATGCTATCGAGCAATTCATCCATGCTGAGCCGTCCTCGCGAATGCGGAATATTTTTCGAGTCGCAAAATCAATCTCAGTCCAGCATGCCCATCGCAACAAGCCGGGCCTCTTGACGAAGGGTGAGCACCTCGCGCAATTCTTCGCGGGCCTTTTTCAGTTCAAGATCCTTGCGCGCCCGAGCACTGCGAAACGCTGCCATCTTCGCGCGGAGTTGGTCGGGGGGCGTGTCTTCCGATTCAAGCACCTCGTTCAGCGCTATAGCTTCAGGGCTCGGCGGCGGCCCAAATCTCGCACCACCCCAACGTCCACCCTGTCCACCGCGTCCACCGTCAGGCCCACGGCCTTCCCTTGGAGGGCGACCCTGTACCTCACCGTTGCCTCTGGGCGGCCGTCCTTGCCCTGCGCCATCTCCGCCGCCTCTCTGTCCCGGGCCCCTCTGTCCACCGCCGCGCGGGCCACCACGTCCAAAGGCCATGCCGCCCATCCGGCCTTGAACTTGGGCCTGCATAACTACGGAGAGGAGCGGTGAGACGACTTGCCATTCCTCGTCGTTCATTTGCAGGACGCGCTGCATGCGCTCTAGCATCCGCTGTTGCATTTGGGCCGGATCGAATTGGCCCCGGTCAAAACCTCGGCGTTGCACTTGGTCTCGTTGGGATGGGTCTGGTTCCTGGGCGTACGCCAAACCGGAAACGGATACCGCCGCAATCGCCATAACGATCGCGATCACTCGCCACGATTCTTCAACTCTCGACAACATCTTCATGTCCTGTTCCTCCTAAGGGGTTGTCCACTTGCAAATAGAGTGTCGCGAAACGTGGTGTCGGTTACGCGATGGCCTACGCGGAGGAGTGCAAATAGCGTGCCAGTGTGTTGCGGCGGAAAGAATGGGCGATTGGGGAGTGACGTGGGAAAAAGATTCGCATGGTGGCGGCGAGAGCTGCGCAAAATTTGCGCAGCATCTTTGGGGAATCTTCGAAGAATCTCAGAAAATTTCAGCGGCCGTAGCAGAGCTGCACCTTAAAAAGGGAGGGCGGGCATCTTGCCCGCCATTTAACGCGGGCGAGACGCCCGCCCTCCCCTCGGGGCAAATAATTTAGCGGCACCGACCCGGTTAAAGGGAGAGGTCGCCCATGTCGAAGTCGCCGCCGAAGGGGACTTCGAAGACGGCGGTAACATAACGAATGCCGGTGAGGAATTCCGTGACGCTTTGCGGCGCGCCGCGCATGGCCGCGCCCACGATAGTGTAGGCTCCGGGTTCTATCGCGTCGAAACTGTAGTTGCCCTCCGGACCCGATTCGGTCATGGCGACGGCTAGGCCCTGGAGTTCGAGGATGTCTTGCGGGGTGGGGTTCGAAAGGGACACGTCACCGGCCAAAAGCACAAGCGTGCCGCGCTCGCCGTCGCCCAGGCCCGTCAGGACTCCGCGAAGCGTCGCGGTGGTCGCGAAGATAAAATTCTGCGTCGAGGCTTCCCCGTCCACGATCTCGACTTCTTCGCGTAAGGTCCGGAATCGGTCATCCCCTTCGACGAGCGCGTAGGCGGTCACGATGGCCATGCCGGACTCCAATCCTTCTACGCGATAGGCGCCTTCGGCATCGAGGTCGGCGGAACGGCTAATCAACCCCGATGGCGCTTCCAATTCGACGGTGATGCGGCCCCGGCTCGGCGCGGCTCCCTTTACCGAGACAACGCCCTCGAGCACGGCCCCCCCACCGCCGAGAACGAAGTCAACTTCCGTCACCGTTCCAGCGACGAGGTCGGCCACTTGTTCGCGAATGTCGTCTTGGGTCATCCCTCCTTCCGCGCGGAGGGAAACCGTCGTGATCCCAGGCGGCACGTTGCGCAGATCGTACGCGCCGTCCGAATCGGTTGTGGCACTCATGATCATGCCATCCAACAACCCACTGTCTAGCCAAACTTGTGCGCCTTCCACGGGCTGCCCGCCCGCAGTGACGGTTCCGTGCAGACTTGCGCCTTCCTCTAAGGTAATGCGCGCTCGCGAGGCGCGGCCCGGCGATAGACTGATTTCGAATACGGCGGGGACGTAGGATCCGTGGCTGGCCAAGAGGGTGACATTCTCAGCGCTAAGGCCATCGAGTAGGAATTTACCCTCACTGTCCGACCGGGTCCGCGCTTCCAGTGGTTCTCGAACTTGGATGTTCACGCCCGAGACGGGATTTCCGCGCGCGTCGACCACTTCCCCCTCGATCCGGGCCCCGCGCCGCAGCGTGATGAATTGCGGGGCAGATTCCATGCCGGGCGCAATTCCGCGCACGTCCACCCAGGTGGGCGCGAAGCCTTCGGCCTTTACGCCAAGGCGGTAGGGCCGCCGTGCTTGGATGCCGGTAATTCCGAACTCCCCGGCTGAACTGACCATGCTCACCCAGGCGTCGGGGAGCGCCGATGCCATACCGCCGTCCTCCGCTTCTTCGATGCGGTAGTCGAATCGATCTACGGCTGCGCCGTTCGCTTGGCGCACCTGCCCGACGATGGCGCTCAATGCTTTGAGACGGAGGGTTATGCGGCTCTGACGGGAGACGTCGACCACTCTTGAATCGTTTGTGAAATCCTTGCTGGATGTCTTGACGGTGTAGCGCCCCCCTTCGCGAAACCGAAGCTCGAAGCGGCCGTCTCGATCCGTAACGCCTCCGGCCCCGCCGCGCGGTCCCAAACCCTCGAGGCCCACGCCTTCGAGCATTTCTCCCTTCGGGCCGAAGACGGTGCCGGAAATACGGACGGGTCTGGACATACGCGTTTTGGAATCCTCGGCGCGGCTCGGATCCTTGGACAATGCGGGATTGCCCGCCGGCGTATTCGCGTGGGCAAACAAGACGATATCGCCGCGAGACGCTCCGTCGTCCAGGCGTAGCGCCTCGACGGGCCCCCGGCGTCCATGGGTGTCGGCGAAAGAGAGCGAGTACGGGCCACCGGGGATCGGTCTTGACTCGAAGCGCCCGTCAACGACATCCGCTTGGAGCAGGGAAAAGCCCTGGCCTGAATTTCCCTGGATGCGCACGGGTCCTGATTGCATCGTTTGCCCAGCCGCATCGACGACTTCGCCGCCCAATCGCCCACCGGGCCGCAGTACGATTTGGATTCCTTCAAGGGAGCCGGTCTCCGGTAGATCGAGCTTGTCCTTCGACTTCCCGAAGTGACCGCTCTTGTGCGCAAACAAATAACCGGATGCGCCCGGAAATATCGACTCGATGGAGAATCGGCCCTGCGGACCGGACTCTTCACGAAACGCTCCGAGCGGGCGTGAATAGACCTCGGCGTTGCGCACAGGATTCCCCTCGCTATCCACAACGGCGCCCATGACGCGCACGCCCATCACCAAACCGAAATCGACTTCCAGGAATTCGGTGCCAGTCCTGATCGCAAGCATACGCCCGTCGTCGAAGAGCAAGGAGCCGCCTCGTGACCATACCGTCACGCCGTACTGCCCGCCCCGGAGCCTCTCGATGCGGTAGCGCCCATCGAGGCCGGTCGAGGCGCTGGGGGTCTCCTCCGATCCCCTCGTGCCCGCAATCGTTCCCCGGACGAATACGCCGCCCATGCCCTCGCCAGTATCTTTGTCGTATACGCGGCCTTCGATGACGCCCCCTGGAGTTAGCGCGACGCGCGCATTGGCGATGTCCGTCTTGATTTCGTACTCGTCTTTCGCGCCGTCGGCAAGGAGCAGGGATTCCCATGTGGCGTCGAGAGCGTATACCGCGCCGAGAAGGCGACGAAACGCAAACTCGCCCACATCGTTTGACACGGTTTCATGGCTTTCGCCTGACGGACCCCGCAGAAATACGCGCGCGCCGGGCAGCGAATTTCCGGACTCGGCGTGGACGACCGTCCCGGAGAAACTTCGAGACGGGGCGAGCGTGATGGTGATG
Organism: Candidatus Hydrogenedentota bacterium; assembly: GCA_029937645.1. GTDB lineage: Bacteria > Hydrogenedentota > Hydrogenedentia > Hydrogenedentales > JAPYPO01. The sequence continues at coordinate 1,338 of JAPYPO010000013.1, read as the reverse complement.
TCGGCGTCGCCTGGGTTAACCGCGTCGCTCGTGCCTACGGCGGCATCTTCGGCGATGGCGTGAAGGCGGTAGGCGTGCTGACCTAGATTCGGAATCATGAAGACTCCGGACTTGCCGGAATAGGCTGCAGCTACGAAGCCGGTCAGCTCTCGGCCAGCACGGGACAGCCAGGGGTCGGCCCGTGTCATACCAATCCACGCGCCGGCAACGGGCTTTCCCGACGGGCCGACAACACGGCCTTCCAGGGATCGCGAAGGCCTCAAGATAAGCGAAAGTCTCGGGCTTCCGCGCTGGGGATCGACACGCACACGCGACCGCGCCGACTGTCCTTCTCGGTTGGCGAGTACGGCATAGGTGCCGGTCGCCAAACGGGCGACTTCAAAGTATCCCTGGCCGTTGGTTTTGGCACGGCGTTCCGGGGGTGACCCGGGAAGGCCGGAGGCCGGTAGCGGCATCAGTGGCCAGACGGTGATGTCGGCCCCGTCCACGGGTCGGCCGCGCTCGTCACGCACGGCCCCCAGCACGGCACGCTCAGGGCTTGAGTTCCGAGGGTCGCTTGAGGTTGGTACTGACAATGCCGGAACCGCCGCGTTTTTCCTGGCGCGAGGCGGTTCGGAGGGCGCTTGTATCTCTGTGCGGGGCGAAACGGGCGTGTGCTGGCCGGAATCCCCGTCGCGCCAGACGAGGTTCCACATGATGAAAAACGCGCCTGCAAAAAACACGAGCAGACCGGCTAGACGAAGGTGAGATCCCATTGCGGTCGGCGGTTCTCCCAAGTCAGGGTTGGAATTCGGCCAATTCTACACCCAGGCAAAGCACATTGTCACCAGCGCCGCTCATCCGAACGGCGTCTTTTTCAGTCACAACGACGAGTCCATCGTCCGGGATGACACCTGCCGGGATTTGGTCATGATTGGGAATACGCACGAATTGATCGACACGCGCGCCCAACGACTCCAGGGTCGAACGGAACGACTCAGGATGGCCGATCCCACATAGGGCCATCACCGATTCCCCTTTAAGCGTCGTGAGGGGTAGCGCCTCGCCATCGGAAAGCCGCCGGAGTTCGCGTGGTGCGTGGACGGTCATGCGTAATGGCGCCGCGGGGTGAAGGGACCGCAGAGTCTTTAGCAGCCCGTCCAAGTCCTTTGCTTGATCGCAGCGGGTGATGACGATCTCGGTCGCGCGCTTTATAGCCGAGAGCGGTTCGCGCAGAATGCCGCGCGGAATCAGACGTTGATTGCCGAAAGGGTTCGCCGCATCAATCAGCAGCGCGTTCTCGTCGCGGTGCAAGCGCAGATATTGGAAGCCGTCGTCCAACAGAAGGACCTCGCAGGC
>JAPYPO010000427.1:757-3759 GCA_029937645.1 Candidatus Hydrogenedentota bacterium | reverse complement strand
CATCGTTTCCCAGTCAACGGGTTCCTCAGGCGAGCGGAATCCGAGCGAACCAACCTGATGACAGTATGCGCAGAACATCTTGAAGTTCGCTTTGTCCTTGTCATTTTCGAACTTCACAAAGCTAAGCAGGTTATCGGCGGGCCTTTGAAGATTGATGTCTTCTGTGGGCGCCATGCTAAAGTCTACGGATTTCGCTTTCCGTGATCCGGCTTCTATGCCAGCGACGGTATTGTCTTCGAGTCCGATAAAGCGGGCGCGGATGTCATACGATTGTGACACCAAGCCGTCGATTTTGAATTTGCCGTTCTTTTGAGATAGAACGGAGATGCTCTTCATAAACCCGCCGTGATAATCCTGGTTGATGGCCGAAACCATCACACCGCGGAGCGGGGTGCCGGAAGCGTCTTTTACTACGCCCGATACGCTTTCGCCCCACGCGCCGGTGCCGCTCAGTACGAGCGCGACCGTAATGCCTATCAGACTTGCTTTCTTCATCATTTCTTTAACTCCCTTCCTTTGGTTAGTCGCCAACTGCTCTTCAATCGCTAGAATTAATGGTACCGAATTGCTGCCCAATAATCTGAATTGTGATCTTGTGAAGCGTACTTTGTGGGCCGTGCAGGTGTCAAGGGAGTCTTAGACCGGTTGTTTGCCCTCTGTACGGACCCCCAAACTCTGTACCGACCCCCAAAAAGAAACCCGGCGGACTCCATTGCGGAGTCCGCCGGGATGACTAACGTGTTCTGAACGGGATTATAGACCCGGTTCGAGTTTGATGAATGAGGTCAGGCCGCGTTCGATGTGACGGAGTGGGCCGTTGGAGTTGGTGGTCCAGATGCTGCCATCCTCGCCGATCTCGATTTCACGCGTATAGGTTACCATCGAAGGCAGCAGGTATTCGGTGAAATGCCCTGTTTTCGGATTGAGGTGAAGCAAAGCATCGCTGCCTGTGCCGCAAACCCAGATGTCTCCATTGCTGGGATCGATGTTCAACGCGTAGGGGGCCCGGTTTTCGGCATCGGGCATCGGGAAGATTTTCCATTCTTCCGTCTTCGGGTCGAAGCGACCGATGACGCCGCTGCCATAGGCAGGCACCCAAACTAGGCCATCGGGGTCTACGTGCAGGCGGCGCGGTCCGCGGAACGGAGGATTCCATTCCTTAAGATCGCCGTCCTCCACCTCAGGCCTGATCCGTCCAATACGGTTGCCGTTGAGCTTGCTGTACCAGACGTGTCCGTTCGGCGCGATATCGAGGCCGTACGGCGTACGACCCGCCGACTCACCGCGTCCGCCACCAACAGCCTGATCCGCACTCAGCGTCTTGTATTCCTTGACTAGAAACGGCGGGTTCGGGTTCATACTGTAGACTTCGCGTCCCGCATCGGTATACCAGACAAGGCCCGTCTTCGGGGCTATGCGCAGGGTGTGCGGATAGCCGCCACGGGGCATCGGGGCCGGAGCACCGGACATCACGGTAAACTCTTTGGTGGTGACGTCGAATTTCGCCATCTCGCCGCTCCGAGCCAGCGTAAGCCACATGTCGCCATTGCCGTCGGCTTCAATAGAGTGGATACCGGATCCAGGCAGCGTTTGGTCTACCGTTGCGAACCCGTCCATGATGTGCCAGACCATCTCGTCTGTTTCAGGGTTAAACTCGACCACGGCGTCGTTTCGTCCGTCTACCGCGTAGACGAGGCCGTTATTACCCAATTCCATGTCGTGAAAGAATGCGGGGGCCGGTTCTCTGTACAGCGAGGAGTCGTCGCCGAGAGGGCCTCGGGTTGTGCCGCGCAGGCCTACGTCCCACTCTGTAATCTTCGAATCCAGTATCGAATCTGCCACCGGCTTCGGCTCGTACTCAGGCCAATCCGCCATGGCTTCGTCGGAGTAGGCATCCAGGAGGCGGGCGACGATGGTTTGCTGCATATGCTCATTCAATCCGCCGTACCCGTCCATGCGGGTCACCATCGTTTCCCAGTCAACGGGTTCTTCCGGGGAACGGAATCCGATGGTTCCGACTTGATGGCAGCCCATGCAGAACATTTTGAAGGTTTCTTTGTCTCCAGCGCTGTCGAACTTAATTAAGCCGAGCAGGTTGTCGCCGGTCCGCTGAAGATTGATGTTTTCCGCCGGATCCATGTTCAAGGCGACGGACTTGGAGCTCTTCGATCCCGCTTTAACGCCCTTGATGAACGTGTCTTCGAGCCCGACAAAGCGACCGCGAATGTCGTAGTCTTTCGAGGCCAACCCGTCGATGGTGAAGGTGCCGTCCACTGCGGACAGAACGGAAACGCTCTTTTCGTAATTTCCGACGATGGCGGAAACCATCACACCACGTACGGGGGAACCCGAGGCGTCTTTAACAACGCCTGAGACGCTTTCGCCCCACGCGCCAACGCCGCTCAGCATGAGCGAAGCTGCAATGGCAAACACACTAATTTTCTTCATGATTTCTCTACTCCCGGCCTTCTGTTATTTTTCGGTTTGCAAACCAACTAACGAAATAGACTTGAGCTTTATTACCCGACATTAAATACACGCCCCTGACTTCTGTCCGAATTCAAAAAGCGCATAGGCTATCGTTGCAAATCCAAGGTTCGGTTGTAACGAATCCTAATTCTTTGGAGCGTACTCCGAGGGCGAGTCTCTTGTCAAGGTACCCATGGGTTTTTTCCATTACAGAGTTTTCGTCTGTAGGGTGTGGGCGATTTTGCCCTCACGGCACCGGAATTGGCAAGGGGCTGTCTATGTAAAGGCTAACGGTTGGTTTGGCGCGTTTATTACATTTTGAACGCTGTTGCTCGATTATGGATTTACCCAAAAAAAGCCCGGCGGACTCCATCGCGGAGTCCGCCGGGACTATTAACCGTTCGAAACGGAATTAGATACCCGGTACGAGCTTTTCCGAGTTAGCCGACCTGGTTGCCGTCGTGATACCCGTCGGTTCGAGCTTGATGAACGAGGTCCAGCCACGTTCCGAGTGCCGGAGGGGGCTATTGGAG
>JAPYPO010000427.1:0-747 GCA_029937645.1 Candidatus Hydrogenedentota bacterium | reverse complement strand
CAGACGATCCCGGTCTTGCGATTGATGTTCAACGCGTATGGAAGCGTGTTGATCGCATTGCGCGGCTCGTAGATTTTCCACTCTTCCGTTTTCGGGTCGAAGGAACCGATGACGCCCGTGCCCCAGGCCGGTACCCAAACGATTCCGTCCTGGTCAATCTGCAGGCGTCGCGGTCCGCGGAACGGAGGATTCCATTCCTTGATATCGCCGCCTTCTACGTCGGGATTGATCCGACCGATCCGGTTGCCATTCAGCTTGGCGTACCAGACGTGTCCATTCGGCGCGATATCGATGCCGTAAGGCGTCCGTCCGCTCGACTCGCCGCGTCCACCACCAACGGCCTGGTCCGCACTAAGAAGCTTGTATTCGGTTACCTTGTACGGTGGGTTAGGATCGATGCTAAACACGTTGCTTCTGACGTCTGTGTACCAAACGAGACCCGTCTTCGGGGCTACGCGCAGGGTGTGCGGATAGCCACCACGGGGCATCGGGGGCACTGCGGCGTTCATGATCACAAACTCTTTGGTCGTGACGTCGAATTTTGCCATCATGCCGGCGCCGGCAAGGGTCAACCACATGTCACCCTTAGCGTCCATTTCCATCGAGTGAAAGCCCGATTTGGATTTGGTTGGATCAGTGGTTGTGTAACCGGGCATGACGTACCATACCATCTCATTGGTTTCTGGGTTGAACTCGATCACGGCGTCGTTGCGTCCGTCTACACCGTACACCAGGCCGTCTTTACCC
>JAPYPO010000426.1 GCA_029937645.1 Candidatus Hydrogenedentota bacterium | reverse complement strand
GAGCAGATGATCGATTTCTTGGTAGGACAGGCCTGCGCCTTGTACCGTACGGTCCATCGCCTCAAGCGACCGATGCACCATCTCCTCGATGCTGGCGTGGTACAAGTCTGCGGTCAGTTCGACGACGACTTGGCTGCCCTTGTACCCGAGTACGCAAGGGACTTGAGGCCGCGTCCCGAGCGATATCTTCGCGGCCTCCACCTTGGCATCCAGATCCTGGAAGAACAGGCCGTTCGACGCACGGTCCGGAATTTCGCCGAAGGCATTCCCAATCTCGGCCAAGAGCCGTTGTCGAATGGGTTCGTTCAGGTCGTTTCCCCCCAGTTCGGGGATTCCGTCCGTGGCGAGAACAGTGACTTGGGAGCCTTGGACCCTAACGACGGACGCATCGAATGTGCCGCCGCCGAAGTCGTAGACCTGAAACGTGACATCCTTCCCGAGATTTTCCAAGGCGTAGGCGTATCCGGCGGCCGTCGGCTCGGGCACAAGCTTCAACACCTTGACCCCGTTTCGCTCGAAGGCTTCCTGGAGGGCCTGCTTGGCGTCATCCCGAAAGTTCGCCGGGCACGTCGCAACGCATTCCGTCACTTCCTTCCCCACGGCTTGTTCCGCGCAACGCTTGAGGTAGGCGACCATAGCGGCGGTCGCGTCGGTGGGATCGGTGACCGGGCCTTCGCCCAACAGATTCTCGCGGCCACCGAGTTTTAACTTGAAGTTCCGCAGACATCGTGTCGGGTCAACATAGCCCTGCTCGACAGCGTCGACTCCGACAAGCGGATCTCCGGATGGCGGGTAATAGAGGACCGAAGGAGTCTGATGATGAGTGCGATCATTGGGGATGATGCACGGCTTTCCCGTTGGGTCGATGTACGCCGCTTTGGATTGAGTGGTGCCGAGGTCAATTCCGATCATGATTGTTACCCTCCTCTTCGTTGTGCGCTTCCGCGCGTTTTGTCTCCACGTATACCGCTACGCATTCTTGACGAATCATTCGGCCACCCCGTCGATAGCCCGGCAGTACCCGCCTCGCAATCTGGCCCGCGACGTCCGCGTCCGGCGTCTCGATCCGCTCCAGACAGCGATGGACCTCCGGCTCGAACCCCTCTCCAGTGTGCTCGAAGCGCTCCACCCCGAAGTTGGCCAGAAGGTTCTCTATCTCGATGCGGTCGGCGGTCCGCGCGTCGGCAATGCGGCGCAGGGCTATGAGGCCGCTCTGGCAGCCCGAATCGCCCCGGCTTTTCGCGACCCGGGTGATTTCGTCCACTTGTTGCCGGGAGCGGTCCGCGATGCCAATCAAGGCGAGGAGAATTGGCGTGAGTACCTCGCGTTCGTGAAACTCTTCGGACAGAGTCCGGGTACGCTCATGCATTTCAGTCAGGACTCGGTCGTCCGTCTTGAGCCGGGCGATCTCACTAGCGACCTCGGTCAGCCGGTCGCCAAGGGCATCGAGCTTTCCGTCGATATCGGCGGCAGTATCCGCCAGCGATTTCACCTCTTCCAGCACTGCCGCGACGGTCGGTCCGGATGAATCGTCCGTTTCCTCGAAGAGATCGTCGAAGTCCTCTGCAATCGCCGATGCCGAGCAAGCGCTTGTATCTTCTTGCACGTTGGTTGTGTTCCCTCTTTCTTTACCCATGATGGAAGTCTCCTTTCGTGTTGCGTTAGTCTTCGAACTGGATTGGTGTCAGTCGCGCCGGTCGCCTTCGATAATTATCTTGATCACCGCCACGATAAGTAGCCCGACAATCGATAGCGCGAGCAAACCGATCGTCTTCTCTTCGGGTGTGCCGCCGTGGATATCCTTCATAGCGGACAGGAACGCGCCCATCTCGTGAGGCGTCCTAACGAGAATGACGAGCGCCGCGACCAAGAACCCCACCGCTACGACGTTGGCCCATTTAACTTGCATGATCGGCTCCTCGTTGCTCGGTCGACTCACGTTGCGCGCCGAGGTCGCCGGATGTTTGATGTCTTGATGTCGTTGGGACATTCACGGGGGTCATCAAATGACATCTATTCCTAAGCCGTTTAAGGGCAACCCCAAGCGGCAAAACCCAAACTTCGAGGCATTCATCGGCCGTGGCGATACCGGCCTTGTCCAGCCGCTTCGCGACGGCCCTCGCTATGCGCCGTTCCGGCGTCACGATGAGGAGCAGGTCGGCTCGGGCCGCAGTGGCCTTGGCCACATCGTTGACGACTCGGTCGGCCGACAACTCAGCTTCGCAAGCGATCCGATGGGTGTGGAGCACGGCAAACAGGTCGATGAAGCCGCTTCTTCGGCCCCCTGAGACGGCGTATTCACGGCACACCCGCGCCCCGAACCCGCGCAACAACTCTTCCACGCGGGCGACCAGTACGTCGGTATGAAGGAAAGCCCCCCTCATGACCCGTGTCCGTTTCCGGATTGGCCGACGACCGCGAGCGCGGGCTCCAAGGGTTCGAGCACGATGGCGTTCCGGCCTCGCTGTCCGGTCGATACGGTGTGTTCCCGCAGGAAGCCCGCAGCGATCAATTTACGTCGTATCTCGGCGGCCCGTTTACCACTCATGCGCGCCAGCTTGGCGTAGTGGCTGGAGGGTTGGCCGGTATTCAAGATGACGGCCTTGAGGAATCGCAGCTCGGTTTCCGACAAGCGCGGTCCGGAAGACGAGTCGCTAGAAACGCTCACCATATGCTGAGGTGTCCAGTCGGCGTACTCGGGCGCGGGCGTGGTGGGTAAAGAGTCGAGCAGCTGTACGCTGTTGGCTGCATCGTGATCGGTGACCACGCTGGGTACGCGCATCATTGGCACGGTAAAGGGAAACGGCTCCCGGAAATCCGACTCAGGAAACTGGCAGATAAACGTCCCGGGCCTGAGGTGCTTTTTCGCCCACTCGATTTGTTGGCGATTCATGGCCATATCCGCCCCGAGGCGCGAATAATCGTCGTGCCCGCCGAGGCGCCCAGCGATTTTGGTTGTGAGATTTGGAACCAGACGCTTGGACAGCCCCTGCATCGTCTGGACGACAATCCCAAGCCCCTTGCCGGTACCCCGGATGACCCCGGCCAACTCGTCCATCGGCGTGATTTCTCCCCCTGCGGTGCGGTGACTCGTATCGAAAAAGCGCTGGCTGTCTTCGAACCACATCGAGAGCGTGAGGTTGCTGTTGACCTGCCCGTGTTCGACCTCGTGCTGCATCAACGAGAAGAGCGCGGGTTCGAGCAGTATCTGCTTCACGAATTCGGATGCCCCGCGCATCTCGAAGACGATCGAGTAGCGGGCCAAGTCCACCGGGTTCCATGCCGTCCGGAACGCCGCGCACGTTGGCGTGAGGGCAGTCAACAAGATCCCAAGCCTGTCCAGTAGGGCTTCGCGCGCGGCGGCGTTGAGACCTTCGGCCGCGTAGATCCATTCGTAGAGGTCGAACAGACAGGGCCACACGTCGGTGCGGCCCTCCCAGATGGAGAAGCGTCGATAGAGGTCGTGACAGGCCTGCCGCAGGATGACGCGTGCGCGGGGTGGCAGGTCCAGCACGCGAACCAGAAGGTCGACGGCCATCGCGATGTGGACGCGCGGATTGGTGCCACCGGCCTGGAGGAGGTTGACCTTCCAATTGTCAGCGCGCAGTACAATAAGTTGAGCGCCGACTCGCGCGAAAAGGGGCATCAGATGACGCGTCTGCGTTTTGTACATCTCCGATATCCAAACTGCGCAGCCCTGCGCGGCAATCTGAAGCACCAGATAGGCGAGCAGGGTCGATTTTCCACTCCCCGTATTTCCCGCCAACAACACCC
>JAPYPO010000425.1 GCA_029937645.1 Candidatus Hydrogenedentota bacterium | reverse complement strand
AATCGATGCCGGCGGATCTCAAGATGACTCTTCCAAATGGGAAATCCGGGTTATAACACCTTTGGACCGCGGAATCGCGGCATAACAACCCAGCGCCCCAAATGGCTTAAGCCATATGAACGAAAGTGCTTAAGTCACCTGCAAGATTTGGTGCGGGGGGGGGTATATGGTTTCTGTATAACACGCCGCCTTCTTTCTCGCAAGCTATCCATAGAGTTCCCCGACAATAACACACGGACACGATATTGGGAAGCGGGAAAGGAAGTGGGCTCACCCTTCAGCCCGGGCAACACCCCAGCGTCGCCCCCGCAGCCCGAAATCCTCCCGCAACTCTTTCTCGGTCGCCACCACCTCCCCAAGACGAATATCGATGGAGTAAAGCGTCCCCAGGGCGACGGCATCGACATGGGCGCCTACGAACATACCGGCGAAATTGTCGTCGTCGAAGCTACTCCCAGTACCAAACGGTGAGGACCCCGTTATCGCCCTCAGAAATGGAGATGAGACGAAGTGGGTCGAGCCCGCTGGCGAATTCCGCAGCTGCTGCGGTTCCTTTTTTCGGAGAGAACCTCGAACTGAACAACTCGTAGGTAACTTTCACAGTCTTCCTCCTTTTTACTTTGTAGACAACAATGAAGCCTCATCGAAGTCTGCGTCGCCTAGGCTCAATAGGATCCCGCTGAGGACCCCCCCGGGGTTTTTGCAAATCTGCCGCCTCGATGGCTCCGTCTCGGCGACAGTTCTTTCATTCTGCGAAATCTAAAAGGTCTAGTTGTTCCGGCTGGATCATGGTGCCGTTCTTAGAGGCGATGGGAGGGACTTCGTTCGGTCCGGCATCCAGGCTTGCTGGCACCGCTGGGGGCTCTTCAGGCGAGACATCAGGCTCGAATCGCCCCCTCGTGAACTTCCTGTTGCGCCGGTCAAGCGCGGCCCACCAGGCGGACCACGCCTTGGCGCGCTCGGGCGGATCTTCGAACGGCGGACTCGGAGGAGTGTCGCTCGAATTTTCCGGGCTGAAGTCGGCAAGAAGGTCCAAATACTCCTCAAGTTGTGTAGCCAAAGTAGCCGGTGTAGCCACTGTACCAGTGTAGCCAGCGTCTTTTGAGTGATGGATCTTTGCATGATCTTCAACGTGTGTAGCCGATGTAGCCGGAGTAGCTAGTGCGCCACTGTTGCCGACGCAACCGAAGAGATCTTTCGCCTGCTCAACTAACGTAGCCAGTGTAGCCGCCTCTTGCTCTGAAGTTTTTCTCTTCATGACGGGGTTGACATCCTGTCTGTATTGGCGATTACGTTTGGGTTGACTGTGAAGATCGGTTTTCGACGTTTTGGATCATTCTCTCGACGGCAGTATCCGAAGTCCACGAGGGCGTCACAGGCTTCAGCAGCCTGCGCGGCAGTATCTGGTCGCGGGCGAGGCATACTCTGTTGGAGTTCGCGAACCGTGAATGATTGAACTCTCTTCTCTGTGATCCATTGAACTGCGCGGCGAGCCATATCCATGATCACGTCGCCGTCAGCGACCCTCTGGACACGCACAGCTTCGTGGAGGTGGTACATCCCTATAGTTTCAGCGGCACTCCATGTGGCTGGGCTGATCTCGCTCTGCATGTCGAACAACACATCCGGGCGCCTGGCGATATGGAATACCAGCGCCAGTTTTGTGATTTGGCTTACTGCCTTGGCGGCGATATCGCGAACATCCTCGAAGTCACCGCCGTCCGCCATGAGGCGTTCCACTTTGTTGTGCAGTATCCGGCGGGCTCTGGCGGCATCCGGGGAGAGCCGGGCGATGTGCGGAGAGTCATGCAGCGGGCGATCCAACAGATCGAAAATCAGATCATTGAATTGCTTCATCTTCGATGGGTCCAAGCCAGCTTCGTTTTCCGCCTCAATGCGTGTACCGACGAGGGAAGGCAACCAGACGGGCCAAATCCGCGCCAATGCACCCGACTGGCGAAGGGAATGGTTACGCGCTGCTTCCAGGTATTTGTCGGGCTGAACACAGACACACACATTCAGGCACGGGCAGTAGATAACCCGTTCCTCGTGTCTACCCGCCTCACCCACCCGGTCCCTCGTTATTGTGTCTCCGGTTATCCCGGCAAGATAGATCGCATCACCAGTGTTCCCTTTACCCGAGTATTTTCCCATGATCGCGTCGAATACGGGTCTGCCTTCGCCGCTCAGGACGGCGTAGGCGCCATCGTGGTCATGGAGCTGTTGGAAAAGGCGTTGTTCCGTGGCATCAGTCGTGAAGGGGCGGGGATTGGCTGGGGGGCGTAGGCGCTGCATTTCCAGATCGCCGATCTGACGGGTCGCCTCTTCGATGGATAAATTGCTCTTAGCTTTGGACTTCAGATCCGCGATCTTTGAGTCAATGGCGATGTTCTTCGACTTGGCATCCGCTGTTTCCTGTTCAAACTTGTCCTGTTGCTGCCTGGTCCATTCTTCCAGCGGATAGGTCATATACTTGAAGGGCGGACTCTTGCGTTCGCCTGACGGCGCGACCAGGCTTAGGAACAGTGACGGGTGATGGATAAGACCGTTCCGTTCCTCCACAACAGCTTTTTTCCCTATCGCCGCGGCGATCACGGATGTCCCGATCAACGACGGACTAACTTCCGGCACTTTCGCGAACCGTGCCACTTCCAACGCCGCGTCGCGAAGGCGAGGGGGAAGCAATTCCAGTGGGAATTCGGATACGGCGTCCGGGTTTGAGGCAGTCGGAAGCGGCATTGGCGCAGGCCAATCGCCCGCTGTATCGGCGCTGGGCATCTCCGCGGGTTCCAAGACAGCTTCGATGGCCTCAAGCAGCTCTTCTGTCAAACCGTCGCCCGGCTCCCGAGCTATGGGGGCGTAGCCATCCCACTCTGGAACACGGGCTTGCAGCCAATCAACAACGTCACCACCCTTCGGAAGTTTCGGGAGCCGCGCCAGAAGTATTTCGGTCTTGTTTTCGGCGCTGGCTACGCCAGCTACACCGGCTACGCTGGCTACAGCGGCTACTTTGGCTACAACTGACTGCGCGTACTTTTCACCCGGTTCGTCGTTGTCGGGGAGTATGACTATCCGCAGAAACCTTCCCAGTGGCGCCCAGTCCGCCTTATTCGCAGCTTTACAGCCGCCCTGGGACGTAACCGCCGGTAGACCCAACTGGTGGAGCGCGGCTGCGGACTTCTCGCCCTCGGTGACGAAGACGGCGGTATCCGGGGGTACATCCTGGATAGTCTCCAAACCGAACAGCGGCGACGAGGTTTCCGGTCCGCCCGGCTTCCATTTATCATCTTCGTAGCGGAAATACGGGATTGTTTCCTTTGAGCCGTCTGGGTAGTCGTACCGCACCACGAAACCCTTATCGCCGTACTGCCACCAGTGGCGGAGTTCACCGTGAGCGCCGTCGCCGCGCTTCCATAGAACTCGGATGCCTTTCGGCTTTTTGTCGATGCGGCTTGCGGTATCTGGGGTCAATCGAGCACGCCCCATTCGTGAGCGAGGAACTGCATCGCATCACGGAATTCCAGGCTGTCCCGTAGCATCACAAAGGCGATAACATCCCCGCCGTGCGCGCCACAGGAAAAACATCGGAAGCTACCCGTTGTCAGGTTGACCCGAAAATTCCCTTTACGATGGTCGTCATGGAACGGGCACAGCCCGCCGTCCACCCAGCCTTGGGCTATCACGCGCGCTGGCATTTGTGGCAGCGCGTTGTGGTAGAATTCTTTACCCGAGATTACCCATATGGACCCGTCGGCGACCGGAGCCAATGAGATTGAAG
>JAPYPO010000424.1 GCA_029937645.1 Candidatus Hydrogenedentota bacterium | reverse complement strand
GCGTGGAATCTGGCTGAAACAGCCAGAACCTTCATGGTCGAACCCGAAACCATTACCAGTTGGCTGAAACGAGCAGTCGATGCCCAGGACGGGCTCCTGCAGCTTTCCCAACCTGTGAACAAGTACCCCGACTATGTCCGGTACATCATTCAACGGCTCAAGACACTTTGCCCCACTATGGGCAAGGTGAGAATCGCTCAAGTACTGGCCAGAGCAGGACTGCATCTCGGCGCTACCACCGTCGGTCGCATCGTGAAAGAAGAACCTTTCCCCGACAAGCCCAATTTCGAAGTCGTTGAAACGGAAAAGAAAGGCCGAGTCGTAACCGCAAGATATGCCAATCACGTTTGGCATGTGGATATGACCACGGTCCCAACAGCAGGATTCTGGGTACCATGGGCGCCATTCTGCTTGTCGCAGGTGTGGCCATTCTGTTGGTGGGTCATTGTGGTGATTGACCATTTCTCCCGTGCGGTCATTGGCTTCGCCGTGTTCAAGAAACAACCGACCGCGGATGAAGTTATTGCGTTCATGACCAACGCCGTTCATGCGGTGGGAGGTCCGCCCAGACATCTCATCTCCGACCAGGGAAGTCAGTTCACATCGAAAGAGTTCAGAGCGTGGTGCAGTGCCGAACCACGAAGCATCAAACAGCGCTTCGGAGCCATTGGACAGTATGGAAGCATCGCCATTATTGAAAGGCTGATGCGGTCCATAAAAGACGAATGCACCAGACGCATAATCGTTCCGTTGGGTGAGGATGGTATCCGAAGAGAAGTTGCGCTCTTCATGAACTGGTACAATCAGCATCGTCCACATCAGTCCCTCGGTGGAAGAATCCCCATGGATGTGTATTTCGGAATCGAGGACGAAATAATCCGCTTTGAAACGCGCGGAGAGACCGCCATTTCTATCCGACTCGAAGTTACGCGCATCGAAAGCCGAAGGCATCTTCCCATCATAGAACTGAAGCGTGCTGCGTGAGTTGACAACGGCGTTGCGGGTGTTTCTTCCAAGGGATGGATCTGCCCATACGTTACAATCCAAAAGATTTGGGGCATTCAAACGCATTGGATTGTTCCTTCACCGCACTCCCGGTTTGTTGATGCTCCTGCGCATTGTCGAAAACTTTACGTTTTCAGCCTTTCATGGCCTACCCGAAAGTCCTGGACCAGCACAGGTGTTGCGCTTTATCCTTGAATCGAGCTATTGTCAGGGGCACGGCCCATTTGACGAGGATGTAGCGACCAAGTTATGAGTGACCGATTTTGTCCATGAATGCCAGCGAATGTCCGGAATGCGGCCACGAACCTGATTCCGACCGACGTGTTCGGCGGATTCTCCGGTGGGCTGTCGCGATTGTTTACGTAATCCTGATCGCGTCTTTCTCCACGTTGGTTCTCCCGCTTTGGAACATGCTCGGTCGAACGTTGGGCTCATCGGAAAACTCTGCCTCCGTAGTGAATTGGGGCGTTCTGATTATCGGTGGCGGCACGCTGGCCTATCTGTCCTGGAAATTGCGGCCTCGAAAACCGGAGGCTTGTGCGTGGTTGCTGGCCGTGATTGCCGCATACAGCTACTTACTCGCGCTCCATTGTCAATACCCCGTCGAACGCGCCCATCTTGTTCAATACAGTCTGTTGGCTTGGTTGGTTTTCCGTGCGGTCCGGATCGATTGGGGACGCGGCGCGGCCGTTGCGTCGGCATTCGTAGGGGTACTGATCGTCGGAACCTTCGACGAACTTTTGCAGGCAATAATTCCCGGTCGATCAAGTTCTCTCGAGGATATGGTGACGAATTGGTCTGCGGGTTCTCTCGGCCTCATTGCCATGCTGGCTCTTCAGGGAGATCGTGTATGGGCGTTCCCGCCCTCACGTAGAATTCTTCGGTTTTCCGTCGGGCTGTTGATTCCTCTTGCCCTAACCGCGGTCGGGGCCCATCAAGTTTGGACTCGTCATTTTCATCCCCCGTTAAATCTTGTCGTCATCACGGTAGATTGCTTGCGCCCGGATCGCATGAGTCTTTTGGGCTATTCTCGCGAGACGACTCCGTTTATGGACGAGTCGGTCAATCAGGGGGCGCTGTTCGCGAACGCCTACAGCCAGGCCGCATGGACAGGGGCTGGGGTTGTTTCGACTTTGAGCGGACTCTACCCGCCTACACATGGTGTCGTTCGCAGCGGAGTTATGATTCCGGAGTCCGTGAACACCTTGCTCGACGAGTTTTCCGACCGCGGCTATCGCGTGCCAAATATGTCGTACCTGACGGTGGATCCGACGTTCCAGAACTTAGGGCAAATGGAGGAGAAGCGGGTGATCGCGCCCGAGACCTATGACGAAATTGCGGAGATTCGGAATTGGATTGACTCGAATCACGACGATTCATTTGCCATTTGGTTTCACTGGCGTCACCTCCACTTGCCTTACGAAGTATTCTCGGATGAGGAGAACTTTCCTCCCGCGGACGAGACCACGAATGTGCCGCCGGAAGCTATCCGGGAACTGATCCAGAAGGAAGTCATAATTCCTGAAGGGACGTTTCAATTTGAAGAGGAACACCGCGAGTGGATCGATGCGTTGTACGATTCTCAGATACTGTGGTTTGACCGGTTTTACGAGATGGTGCGGTATCGACTGCGTCTTCACAACAAGCTAGACAATACGATCATCGTAATCACGGCTGACCACGGCGAGGAATTGTTGGAGCATGGTCATGTCGGTCACGCCTCCACGGCGGTGCATAGCAAACATTATGACGAGCACATACGGGTTCCGCTCATCATTCTTTGCCCGCGTCTGATCGATGGTAAGATCGTGCTCGATGTTCCCGCTCAGCAAGTGGATATTCTGCCTACGGTATTGGACATGATGGGATGGGAGATCCCAGAGACGGCACAGGGGCGGTCCTTATGGCCGGCGATTCAGGGACGCCCCATGAAAGATGTGCCGGTGTTCGCCGAGAGCATCGAAGGGGGCTACCAGTCGAAGCCTCATCAACAGAACACCTGGGTTCGGAGCGTTCGCACGCGCGATTGGAAACTCATCACGCGCACCTCGCCCGAGGCAGAGGAACTTGAGTTGTATCATCTGGCCGAGGATCCTGTTGAACGCCACAATGTGGTTGATAGCGAGTCAGAGATGGCCGAGCAGTTGCGTGCCATGCTCGATACGTGGCTTCTGGATAATCAACTGGCCCGCGTCGCCGTGGAAGAACGCGAACAACAACGGCAACTGGAATTGGCAGCGGATGAACCGGAGAACCTGGAAATTCCCTTAGTGCTCGAGCCGCTAGACGGTGCCACGCTATTCTTCGAAGCTGCGGAAGGCTATATTAAGGCGAAGTGGACGGGTAATCCCAATGCCCGCTACGTTGTCGAATATGACGTGGGGGAGGGGTGGCATCGGATCCAAAACACTTACCTCGTTCCCGAGCGAGGCACTGAACACGCTTTCGGACCCATCCCGCGCGATGCGTGGAAACCCTTGCCGCAGTGGAACCCGTATCGTCTTAGAGTTCGCCCCCTGGGCCTGCCCGATGGGTGGAGCGAATGGGTCACCGTTGAGGTCGCACCGCTGGGCACACCCAATGCGCCTCGCCCTAACGCCCAACATCCTCAAGTGTAAGTCAAGAGAGGATATAAACGGGAAGTGTCGCCTATTACCAGTGTCGACCAGAGTCCGCTGACTGGATAAAGCAAAAGTTTCGTAGTCTGTCCCTAAAACTTCCTCTATTTTCCTGCGCGTGCTACGCTTCTTACCCATGATGTGGCTCCTTGCAAGTTGACAACA
>JAPYPO010000423.1 GCA_029937645.1 Candidatus Hydrogenedentota bacterium | reverse complement strand
CCCGCGAAGCGGGTTCTGACTCGCAATGACAGGTTAATCACAAACCGCTCTCCCAAACGCCAGTCTATTGGAAATTGTCACCGCCGTGGAATGCACAGGGACCAGCTCCCGGAATTCCGTGATGAACCAACTTGTTTGGAGGTGCGGGTAACGGGAAATCACATCACCTCCAAACAAGTTTGAAGGTGGCACCCAAAATATTCTGTCCTTAACAGTCGGGATATTTAACAACGTAGTGAAAATAGTCTCGCAAGGTTTTTAACAACCTGAGAATTAGGGACCCAGGCAGCGATTCTCAAAATGTGTCATAATACGCATCAGCGGGCTACGTTTTCCCGCATAACAGGAGAGGCAGATGGGCCGTCAAACCCGAAGGGCACTCGGTATTTTCACGTTGATCGTCGCGTGGGCTCTGTTGACGATTTGCGAACACGCTTCCGCCCAAGCCGAGTCCACCGAGCCGCCGCTGGCTGAGACCAAGGTCCAAGTCCCCGAACCCAAAGGGCGCGGCGTTATCAGTATTTCGAGTCGGGGCGATGGCCCCGTAACCGTCCGGCAAAACGGCAAGACCCGCGTGTACAAATCGACCCAGAGATCAGCCGTTTCGCAGGGCCGCACCCAAAACACCGCCACGCGGAAATCCCAGTATAAATCGCCGCGCGACGTGCGATGGCGGGAGTTGCTTCGACTGCTCGAATCGGGCAAGGTGCCTATTCACGCGCGTCTGTCGGTCGAGGAGATGCCGAATCCCCCAGAGGCACGCGGGCGCACGGCGTCGTCGCGCGCAAATTCGAGGACCGGCACCGGTTCAGGCAGTGTAACCATCAGCCGGCCTCGGTCCAATTGATAGCCTCCGACACAAGGCCACACGTCTCCTTCCATTGAACCCTTCAAAAAGGCTGTGATAGCATCGCGCCCTAACACCCTCAAATCCACCGCCGAAGGGATCGGTGGGCCCAGCCACTGTTGTGCCCATGACTTGTCCCCAGCTGCTGCCTAACTTGGCGAAAGATCTCCGGTATCGCTCATGACCCGCGTTTTGGAATACGGCAACGAAGACAATTACAAGACGGACGGTAGCCTCCGGGAAACCTGGGCTGTCTACCGCCGCTTGCTGGGCTATGCGCTTCGCTACAAGCGGCAGTTGGCGATTGTCGTTGTCTTTTCTTTGGTCATTGCGGGTACCTTCACGACTGTCGTTTTCTCGGTTGGTACGGGACTCGCCCTTCTTTACCAAGATCCGGCTGACCCGGAATCGATTGCCGCGGATATTTCCGAGGGCCTGAAGGGTCGTGGGGAAGATGACGAGGGGAATCCCACGTTCTGGGCCAACTTCGACTTGGACGGACGATTTCAGTCTATATTGGACTGGGCCCACCTCAACGACCGAAATAAGACCAAGGGCCTGGCTGTGCTTTGTGTTCTGCTGGTTCTCCTCATGTTCATCGGCGGGCTGGCGCGTTTCCTTCAGGAATACATGGCGGGCATCATTGGTGCCGGAATCTCCGTGCGGCTCAACGAAGAAATGTTCGGTAATGTAATCGAACAGTCGAACCAATTCTTTGACAGCCACACCACCGGGGAAGTCGTGGCGCGTTTCACCAATGACGCTTTCATGGTCAACAAGGGCCTTGCCAATGTATTCGTGAAAATCATCCGCGAACCGATCAAAGCGACGGTTTTTCTAACAATCGCGCTATGCATTAGTTGGTCGCTGACCCTTGTCGTCTTGGTTGTGATGCCGCTCGTCGGCATCGTCATTGCGCGCGTCGGAAAAACGGTAAAAAAGAATGCGCGTCGGTCTCTTCAAAAAGTGGCCGCGATGGCCTCCGTCATACACGAAACGGTCCATGGCATCACCATCATCAAGAGCTTTCGGATGGAGGGGTACGAGAAAGCACGCATATCCCGGGAAGTAAAAAAGCTCCGGAAACACCTGGTGCGGATGGCCCGTGCTGATGCCATGGTCGGGCCTACGACGGAGCTCATCATGGTGTTAGGGCTGGTTACTCTGATGATACTCGGCCATCGCGAGGTGATGCTTAGCGATCAGGACCCAGAAAGCGGCCATCTAAATATTGTCGAGCTTTTGAGCCTCTTTACGTTCCTCGCCATGATGCTCGACCCGCTGCGCAAACTCGCGACGGTAAATAACATGGTTCAGACCAGCGTGGCCAGCGCCGAGCGCGTCTTTGCGTTCATCGATGCCCGCTCCGAAGTGGTCGAAGCGGAAGACGCTGTTAACTTGCCGCCGTTACGCGATAGCCTCCGATTCGAACACATAGACTTTTCTTATAACGGCGACGCGCAAGTTCTCGGCGGCCTCGATTTCGAGATCAAGAAAGGCGAAATGGTCGCCTTGGTTGGATTCAGTGGCGCGGGCAAGAGCACCGTCGCCAAGTTGATTCCGCGGTTCTACGATCCCACCGGAGGCCGCGTGACCATCGATGGCGTCGACATCCGCGGCGCCTCGCTGTCGAGCCTGCGCGACCAGATAAGCGTCGTCACGCAGGATACGATCCTCTTTCACGAAACCATCCGGAACAACATCGCCTTCGGCAACGCCGAGTATTCAGACGAGCGCGTCCGGGCAGCGGCTGAGGCCGCGAACGCGACCGGCTTCATCGAAGCGCTACCCGAGGGATTCGACACGCCGCTCGACGAAGATGGCGGCAACCTCTCCGGGGGCCAACGTCAGCGCCTGGCCATCGCACGGGCTATCATCAAGGACCCCTCGATTCTTATTCTCGACGAAGCGACCTCAAGCCTGGACTCGGAAAGCGAAAAGGCGATCCAGTCGGCCATCGAGAAGTTTGTCGTGGGCCGCACGACGTTGGTCATCGCGCATCGCCTTTCCACCATACAGCGAGCTGACCGCATCGTCGTCATTGACGAGGGGCGGGTCGCAGAGGAAGGCCCTCACGAGGCGCTGCTGGCGAAAGGCGGCATTTACGCGAGGCTCTACGACGTGCAATTCGGCGCGGGCCAGGAAGACGCCTCGTGAAGAGGGGCCTCCTTCTCCTCGCGATTATCCTCGCCGGATGCGGAGAGCGGGAACCACCTCCCCAGGCACCTGAGGCTGGAGGGTCGGAACCAACTTTTGAATCGCAGGCGGCACCCGAGCGGGACATGGCGACCGCAAAGATCCACGCGGTTGATCTTGATGGCAATCCGCTGCCCGATGTCGTGCCCATTGCAACACTGCGCGCGAATGCCTTTGACCGTCCCATCGCGAGTGGCGGGCGGACCGATTCTCAAGGGCTAGGCCAACTCCAATTCCCCACGGGACAGGCTCTCTTTATTCGTCCGTGGGACCCCACGTTCCGCTATTTCTCCACCAACTTCTACGAAGTGCTACCCGCCACAGGCAAGGAAACCGAGCCGTTGGATTTCGTCATGGCGGAGGGCGCTTCCCTTCATGTGGTGGTCTACAAGCCAGGCGGCGAACCGGCCTCTGAAGCGGCCGTATCCATCATGTTGGACCACGCTACCCAAGGCCCCTGGTGGCCCGACCATTCGACGAGCGACGCCGTCGGCAACGTCCACTTCCCCTCGCTGCCCCCAGGCGAATACACGGCCACACTCGCCGTGCAAGGAATAGGCGCCTACGAAATCCCGAACGTGGCTCTACCCCCTGGCGGCAAGACGGAGCTGGGGGCCGTGAGGCTGTTGGCTACGAACTGACTCGCGGGTGTTCCAAGTTCGGCGGTTCGTTTCGCTTCCGTTGCCTTCCTTTTTCTTGAACTTGGGGGGGGGGGGGGGGGGGGGGGGGGGGGGGGGGGGGGGGGGGG
>JAPYPO010000422.1 GCA_029937645.1 Candidatus Hydrogenedentota bacterium | reverse complement strand
GTGTCCGCCTCGTCGAGGAAGAGGCCCTGCATCCGGCGGCGCACCCGCGTCAATTCGTAGGCTTGCGAGGCGGAGGTAAACTTGCCCCTCCGAACCGCATGGTCGGCCAAGGGAAGGAGTAGCACCGAAGGCAATTGACTTGGTCGCTTGGCGTCCAGTTCCTGCTCGATGTGCGCCCACGTCAGAATATTGCTTACAAGTTGCAGCGCTTCCTTAAACTCAGAAGTTTCTTTGAAGGAAGCATCGGGAAGCAGGTAGGCGTACTTTTCCGACTCCAACTCCTCCACCGAAGACTTCCGGGCTGGGGAGAAGGGGGCAAATAACAGGCGAAAATTAACGATGTCGCCGGTGGCAACCGCTTTCGCCAACGCATCCTTGACGCAATCTTGGTTTACCGGTTTTTCCACCACAAGAGATTTTTTCTTCGCCATGCCTATGCATTCCCCGCTGCAATTAGCGCATCCACCGTACGCGCCCGCTCATCCCAGTCAATCTCGGGCGGCGTCACGTCGGAGAAGGGAAGTCGCTCTAAGATATCTTGAAAAAGTCCGTGGCGGTACTGGCGCAACATCCGCGTGGCGTGGCGTTCATGGGCCAAATCCCAGTGGCTTGCCTCCACACAGTCCTTGTCCCGTCCCGCTTCCAGCATGGCCTCTTCCACGTAGGCGCTCAAGAAATGCCGCACCTTCCCCTCGAACTCTTTGCGCAACGCGTCGCGCCGTTCAGGGTCGCCGTCCAGCGCATTGCGCCATTTTTCCTCCAGCTCGATCAATTCTTCGCGCAGCGAACCGTACACCGCACGCTTCTCCTTGTCGCGCAAGATATAGATCGCGGCGTTCAGCTTGGCCATTTCGAGCAAATAGTACGCACGCCGCACGCCGGTGATTTCGACGCTGGCGATTTCCGAGACCAACTTCTTCATCATCTTCTTGTAAGTTTTTCGCGCCTCGCCGGGGTGGGCGGTCTCCTCCAATCCCAGCAGCTCATGGAAATTGATATATCCTTTGTCGGAACGTTCCTCTGACATGGGTTCCAATCCTAATTCGATCCAGCGGTGACCCTCACCAACACGCGTCTCTTATACTACCCTGGCTCTGCGCGAACGCACAAAAGTCCCACGCAAACAAATCGGGCGCCGGTAAAAACCAGCGCCCGAAAAAGATCTATCGGTGGGCTACATCATACCGGGCATGCCGCCCATGCCGCCCATACCACCCATGCCGCCCATGTCGCCACCGGGCATCCCACCGCCGCCCGGCATTGCGGGTTCATCTTCGGGGATGTCGGCGATAAGACATTCAGTGGTAACGAAGACGCCCGCCACGCTTACCGCGTTCGTGCACGCGGAGCGGATTACTTTGGCAGGGTCAACGATGCCGGCCTTAATCATGTCGACCATTTTTCCGGTCGAGGCATCCAGGCCCATACTGGCTGAAAGGTCTTCCACGTCGCGGGTGACAACGGCGCCTTCGAGGCCCGCGTTCTCCGCGATTTGACGCAACGGCGCTTGAAGCGCCTGGCTCAACAACTGAGCGCCGACGGCTTCGTCGCCTTCAAGCTTAAGAGCCTTCAGCTTCTTGCGCAGGCGCAGCAACGTCACGCCGCCGCCAGGCACGATGCCCTCTTCGATAGCCGCGCGCGTCGCGCTGAGCGCATCGTCGGTACGGCCTTTCTTTTCCTTCAACTCGACTTCCGTCGCCGCGCCGATCTTAATGATGGCCACGCCGCCCGCAAGTTTCGCCAGACGTTCCTGAAGTTTTTCCTGATCGTATTCAGAGCTGGTCGACTCGATGGTGCGGCGAATCAAATCGCAGCGCCCCATGATTTCCTTCTTCTTGCCGCCGCCCTCGATGAGCGTGGTGACGTCTTTGGTGATTTCGATGCGCTTCGCCGTTCCGAGATCCTTCAGCTCCACATTTTCGAGCTTCGTACCCAGGTCTTCAGAAATATACGTTCCGCCGGTCAGCACCGCGATGTCCCGGAGCACATCTTTACGCCGGTCGCCGAAGGCCGGGGCCTTAACCGCGACCACATTGAGGGATCCGCGCAGCCGGTTTACCACCAGCGTAGCGAGGGCTTCGCCGTCCACATCTTCAGCGATAATCAAGAGGGGCTTGCCCGTCTGCGCGATGGCTTGCAGCAGCGGCAACATATCCTGCATCGAGCTAATCTTCTTCTCGTTGCACAAAACGTACGCGTCTTCGAGCTCCACTTTCATCGTTTCCGGATTGGTCACGAAGTAAGGAGAGAGGTAGCCGCGATCGAATTGCATGCCATCGACCACTTCCACTTCCGTGGTCAGGCCCTTGCCTTCTTCGATCGTGATCACGCCGTCGTCGCCAACCTGTTCCAGCGCGTCGGCAATCATTTCGCCGACTTCCACGTCGCCGTTCGCCGCAATCGCGGCAACCTGCGCCACTTCCGCGCGGCCCTTAACTTTCTTACTCGCTGATTTTATGCCGCTCACGACCGCCTTAAGCGCCTTGTCCAATCCCCGCTTCAGTTCCATCGGGTTTGCGCCCGCAGTGATCTGTTTGAATCCGGAGTGGACCATGCTCTGTGCGAGCACGGTCGCCGTCGTCGTGCCGTCCCCTGCATCGTCCTGCGTCTTGCTGGAGGCTTCGCGAATCATGCGTGCCCCCATGTTCGCGTAGACATCCTCAAGCTCTATTTCCTTAGCAACGGACACACCGTCCTTCGTAATCTGAGGCGCGCCGAAGGATTTCTCCAACAAAACGTTGCGGCCCTTGGGTCCCAACGTCGCCTTCACTGCATCCGCCAATGTGTCGACGCCAACAAGAAGCGCCGCGCGCGAATCTTGACCGAAAACCATTTGCTTGGCCATTCTAATCTTTCCTCCTCGTGTAATTTATCGAGATGAGACTCGCGATAAAGAGTTATCAGAGCCCACATACGCCCGAGCGTAACCAGAAAATCAGACGATTCTGGTCCCGTGCTTTTCGCCATGGATGGCTCGGCACATCGGGGCATGGTAGCACTCTCTCCAGTCGAGTGCTAATAGAGTCGCAGATCGTATCATATGACCACGCGACAGTCAAGATAACGATTTCTATTGCGGAGGGGGCCGCTTCGAGTCAGCCCCGAAGTCATTGGAAACGAACGAGTTGGGGGTGCAGCAAGAAATTGCCTTGGCCCGGGAGGGCGAATCTGTGGGCGAACCGGGATATTCTTAGTCAGATTCGGACTTGAGGAGCGGGCGCACTGCCGCCATCAGAATTTGCTCATCTACCGGCCCTACCCACGAGTGTACAGCCCGACCGTCCTTGTTGAAGATAAAGGTGGCGGGCAAGCCTCCATCCCACTCGATGCCAATATGCTCGACCATCTCGGCTGGATGGTCTACACCCATGATGTAGACGGGAAAGGGCAGGTCGTACTCTACAGCGAACGGACGCACGAGGGTATCTCGAGTAGAAGGCGCGTCCGATGACACGCTTAGAAATTCAACTTCCTCCCCTACGTGGTTCCTTGCAAAAGAGGCGAGTTCCGGCATTTCCTCCACGCAGGGAGGGCACCATGTCGCCCAGAAGTTCAAGACAAGAACACGGCCCCGGCTGTTCTCGACAAGAGACTCGATGCGCGTCGCGCTGGCGAGTTCAACAGGGTGAGACGGCGCAGCAGGCGCTTCGTCAGGGGCACCACACGAACCTAGAAGCACCGCGGCGGCGAGCAGGCAAAGAGAAATGCGGACTCGCGAAAGAGCCCGAGACGTTTTGGGTTTATGCGTCGCGATCATAATTCAATTCCATGGTGAACCTGCTCTGCATCCAAGTCC
>JAPYPO010000421.1 GCA_029937645.1 Candidatus Hydrogenedentota bacterium | reverse complement strand
GCTGCACTTCTCGACCGCCCTTTTGCTGCTACACTTCTAAACCGCCGTTTACAGAACTCCCCAAGGCCATTGCGCCTATCTTCATTCACCGGAATTCGGATAATCGCTGACGCCAAGCGCAGGAAGTACGAGCATGTACTATTGGTCAGTTCAGATAAGATTTTTCGTGTGCCAGAAATTCAAAAACATTGTATGAAGGCTTCGCTAAGCGTGAGAATCGCGAAAAACTGCGAAGAAGCTGCTGCAATTGTTCGTGCGCAGCTGGATGCTCATGTACAGGAAGTCCTTGACGAGAAAGATAGGGTTACGCTTGAATTCTTACGCACTCGGGAACAAGAAATCCTGGACTTCACAGCCAAACACACTAGGCTAGGCTCGATGACCATCATGGGATTACTCTCGAAGCAAGAAGACATCCCCGCCTATGGTCAATTGAAGCAGATTCTGAGTTGGGAGCCTGTTAGAATCAGCGGTGCGTTTCCCTATCCTTTTGGCGGAAGAGTAGAAACTGAATCTAGCATTCCCCTATTGATAAACGTTGAAGCAGAATTCGATGTAGTGTTTTCGGTGCGGATGGGCTTTCTGTTTGGCCTCGACAATCCAATAGACCCCTCCACGGGAGCGCCTTCGCCCCCGCCGGAAATTGAATATCAAGACGTTAGGAAAAAAGTCATACGAATTCTTAGCGCCCTTGGTGTAGTAACGTTAGATAATGGAACTCCAGCAAGCTTGGAGCTTTTTGAATTCCCTTCGTGACTACTCTAGCACCTCTATCGTTCAGTCGCCTCGTGCCCTCTGCTCTTGACTGGCAGCATCGAGTATTGATACCAACTCCGACTCCAAGTCGTCTGTAAGCGCGCAGTGCAAAAACTCCACACCGAGCCGAGTGGGATTTCCAATCACCTTCTTCATTTCGTGGCAAAACTCTTCGTTTGTGAAGACCATCAACTTTTGTTCTGTTTCCGGAACGTCCAAATTCGCCAAGCGCCAAAAGTCGCACTCTGCCTTTCTGCGTGCCCCCGTGTTCGACTTTCCGCCCCGTGTCTTTGCACGATTCCCGAGTATCGCTGCGACGACTTCTCTGTCTTTCGAGACGGCATCAAATTCGTTAAGGCGACCGGTCTTAATAGGTAAGCGGTCAGAGCGAAACTCTCGCCCATCATATCTTTCGGAGATGGGTGCGCCGTCTATCCACAGAGCGCCGCATATCGGCGGCGGGCCTTCTCCTTCTCCCTCGCCCCAGACGACGACACCGATACCGACGGCGATACCATCGTGTTCCGAAATCCGGGGAAATTTTCGGGGAATGTAGGCACTCTATTTAATCGATTCCGATTACCAGGATCGCACAAAGAAGGCGCCCGTGGAAATTAATCCACGGGCGCCTTGTTGGTGTGTTTGGGGAGGTTAGACTCCGGAGAGGCCTTCGAGTGTTCCGGTGGAGTCGCCGATGGTTTCTATGGGGATGTCGAGTTTGTCGAGCATGGACATGTAGAGGTTGGAGAGGGGGGTGCCGTCGGGGGTCTTGATGTGGGTGCCGCCTTTGAGTTTGCCGTTGGCGCCGCCGGCTAGTAGGATGGGCAGGTTTTTAGGAGCGTGTGCGTTGCTGTTGCCCATGCCGCTGCCGTACATGAGCATCATGTGGTCGAGCAGGGAGCCGTCGCCATCGGGGGTGGATTGCAGACGGTCGAGGTAGTAGGAAAGCATCTCCAGGTGGTAGACGTTGACTCGGGCCAGCTTGACGAGGTTGTCGGGGTTGTTCTGGTGGTGGGATAGCTGGTGATGTGGATCGGGCACGTCGACTTGTGGATAGGTTCGGTTGCAGAGTTCTTTGCTCATCATGAAGGTGATGACGCGGGTCATGTCGGTCTGGTAGGCGAGCACTTGCAGGTCGAACATCAGTTTGACGTGGTCTTCGTAGAGTTCGGGGAAGGCGCCGTTGGGGCGATCCATGGCGGGCAGATCGCGGATGCCTTGATCTTCGGCTTTCTGGATGCGCCGTTCGATGTCGCGAACGGCTTCGAGGTATTCGGAGAGTTTGGATTGGTCGCCGGGCCCAATTTTGCGTTGGAGGCTGGCCACTTTGTCGCTGACGGAGTCGAGGATGCTGCGGTCTTTGCGGATGCGTTGGAGCCGCACGCGGGAGTCGGTTGTGTCGTTGTCGCCGAAGAGGCGCTCGAAGATGGCGCGCGGGTTGTTTTCGGCGGTGAGGGGGGTGGTGGGTGTGTTCCACGACACGGTGGCGAGGTAGGCGCAGCTAAAGCCGACGTCGCAGGATCCGGAGAGGTGTGTTGCTTCGATTCCTAGCTCTAAGGAGGCGAGTTGGGTCTCTTTTTCGAAGTGGCGCGCGGCGATTTGGTCGATGGTGATACCGGCTTGAACGTCTGCCCCTTCGGTGGGTTTGACGTGTACGCCGGATAGCCAGGCGCCCATGATGTTGGCGTGTCCGCCTTGGGGTTCGCCGGCCCGCAGGAGCGCGGGGGCGTTGTCCATGTTGGTGATGACGGAGAATTTATCGCGGAAGGGCTCAAGGGTTTTGAGGGTCGGCGACATCTCGTAGTTGGGTCCGTCGGTCTTGGGGATCCATTCGGAGAGCACGGCACCGTGCGGAATGTAGACGACGCCGAGCCGGTTGATGGGCGCGGCGGCGGTGTCTTTGATGGCGGCGAAGGCGGGCACCATGCTGTCGAGCAGGGGCAGTGCGATCGTGGCGCCGACGCCTTGCAAAAAGGTACGACGGGATAGGCTTTTCTTGGCTGCGTACATTAGCTTGCTCTCCTCATTTGGAAGGGGGTGCTATTGACGATTCCCAAAATGACGGACGACCAACGGTAGTCGTCCGATGCAGAATCTTTTATAATTTTACGGATGGCGGGTTGATCATAGTATTCGACGCCGCGGCCGAGTGCGTAGACGAGCAGCTTGCGCACGACGGTCCGGGTGAATTCGTCTTCCATGCCCATAAGCGCTTTGCGTAGCCCCGAGGGGCCTTCGAGCAGTGTGCCGTCGGGCATCTGCCCGGTGGTATCCAAGGCGAGGCCGAAGCTATTGTGGGTACGCCATTTTCCAACCGCGTCGAAATTTTCAAGCGCAAAGCCAAGCGGGTCCATCTTAACGTGGCAACTGGCGCACACGGGATCGACTCGGTGTTTCTCGAAGAGTTGGCGCATGGTCAGGCCCTCGGTATCCTTGCTGGCCTCGGGCAAGGGCGGCACGTCGCCGGGGGGCGGAGGTGGGGGAGAGCCGAGCAGGTTTTCGAGGATCCACTTGCCCCGTTTTACAGGGGAGGTCCGCGTCGCGTACGAGGTGACCGTCCAGATGCTGGCCTGCCCCATCAACCCGCCGCGGTTCTCGTCGTCCGATTCCACGCGCCGGTAATGGCTTCCATAAATGTCGGGCACTCCATAGTGCTCGGCAAGCCGCTGATTGAGGTAGGTGTAATTCGCGGACACCAGTTCCGGCACCGAGCGGTCATCGCGCAGTTGGCTGGCGAAAAAGAGTTCCGTTTCGCGCCGCATGGCCGTGCGCAGCTCGCCGTCGAATTCAGGGAAGGTCTTCACGTCGGGTGTGACCGCTTCCATGTTTCTGAGGTAGAGCCACTGGGATGCGAAGTTGTCCACCAGCGACTCGGAGCGCTCGTCGGCCATCATACGCTGGACCTGAGTATCGAGGACGCCCGGGTTTCTCAGTTCACCGCGCTCCGCGATTCCGAGAAGTTCCGCATCGGGGATGGTGCTCCACAGGAAAAAGGAGAGGCGCGAGGCCAGCTCGAGGTCGCTCAGCTTGAAAGCCTTTCC
>JAPYPO010000420.1 GCA_029937645.1 Candidatus Hydrogenedentota bacterium | reverse complement strand
GGACTGTGGAGCCTGCGCAGCCGCGGCCACAGGAACCGCCGTGTCATCATTGTCGGCGCCAACAGCCGAACGGCCCACTTGGCCGACGTATTCACTTCGCGCAAACGATACGGGTGCGAGATTATGGGCTATCTTGAAGATGACGAGTCGCGCGGGGAGGTCTTGGATGAATTCGAGATTCCCTATTTAGGCAGGATTGAAAAGCTCGAAGAATTGTTGGCCGAAGGCGAACTCGACGAAGTCTATGTCTCGCTGCCTATCCACTCGTGCTATGAGGATATCCAAAACATCGCGCACCTGTGTGAAGGCGAGGGCATGCCCGTGCGCCTCATCGCCGATTTGTTCCCCTTGCGCATTGCCACAAACCGCATCATGTATATTGAAGACATTGCCCTGCTCTCCCTCTCCTCCATACCCGAGGAACAAGCGCTCATGGCGGTAAAACGCGCCATCGACGTCGCTGTTTCGTCCATACTCCTCGTTGGGATTTCCTGGTTGTTCCTTCTCATCGCCCTCATCATCCGCCTCGACTCCGCTGGCCCGATACTCTTCGCGCAGGAGCGCATCGGCCAGAACCAGCGCCGATTCAAAATGCTCAAGTTCCGATCCATGGTCGTGAACGCCGAAGAGTTGCGTGACGAATTAGAGGAGTTGAACGAAGCCGACGGCCCGGTCTTCAAAATTAAGCGAGACCCGCGCGTTACGCGAGTTGGAGGATTCTTGCGGAGCTCCAGCCTCGATGAGCTGCCTCAACTGGTGAACGTCTGGCTCGGTCAAATGAGCTTGGTGGGGCCGCGCCCGCCCCTCGCGGACGAAGTCGCGAAATACTCGTGGGATCAGCGGCGGCGCCTTAGCGTGAAACCAGGAATGACGGGCCTGTGGCAGGTGAGTGGAAGAAGTGACGTGAGCTTTGAGGAATGGGTGGAAATGGATCTGGCTTATATTGATACGTGGACGCTCGGTCTAGATTTTTCCATTCTAATGAAGACATTTGGAGCGGTCATCGAAAAGCGTGGGGCTTCGTAGCCACCCTGGAGTCGTGGCCCCGGCATGTTTCTATCCCACCCGACTTGTTGCTACCCCAACTTGGTACTGGTACTACCCGGTCATGATCACAGAGCCGGATTGGCCCCCGTCAGCCTTCTGAAGACGGCGAAATGCCGTGGCGATCATGCCATCCGCCCCGCCCCCATCTGAAGGATAGGTTACGAGCGAAAATCGCAGATCGTGGCCTTCGTCGTTTCCATTTTTGTACCGCTCGATAGCCGTGAGTGCCCCCGCGCTATTAGTCTCGCTCATCAGGATCATGGCCGCGCCATCGAAATCCGCCATCACGTCACTATTGCGCAGATGATGGGAGAGGAACTTCTTCACCTTGCCCGCTCTTCCAGAGGACCCCACCATGACAACTGACACAAACCGCCGGTAACGCTCAGCGGATTGAAGCTCGTAGCCTAAATACTTGCTCAAAAACCCAATCTTTTCCTGCACGGCTCCTCCACTGAGAAAATGCGATCCTCGACCTCTAGTACCAAACCTTACAAAACTCTTATTTCGAGTGAATTAAGCAATATTCGTTCCACTCGTCATCGCTTTTGGCTTCAACTCTTGGAAGCCATTGTAACCACCATACACATAAGGCTTTAAGCGAATTATTACCGTTTGAATATAAGGGAAGTGGAGTGTTGCTTATCCGGATGATTGAGCAACTATTGAGCAAATTTGGATAACTTCTACGGTAACTATTGCCGCTTTATTTCGATTAGGCAGCCCGAATATCTCCGGGGTTTCGCAGCGAGACGATGGAAGCGGTTGGTGTGATGAGCGATATTCGAAGCTAATATTTCCGTGCAGCGCCTGCGGGCGGCAGCGTGTTGAATCGCGTCAAGGAGGATAGGCGAGAAATTGGTAGGCAGAGCCGCCGGGTCTACCGGCACAGGAGAAAGTCGGCACGAATTTTTTCTAACCGCTCGGACCCGGATTAGTGGCATTTGCACTTCTTGACTGAGATTGCCATGGCGTATCATAATCTTAGGCTCCAAAAGGTAACTCTTCGTGGGCCACGATAATTTATTAACAAAGAGGTAATATATTGAAATTCGACGGCGGTGTCTCCAGGTGGTTGTGTGCATGCCTTGCTGTAGGGCTGACTGTATCTTCCATCATTCTCTCTGGATGCGGTGGCGAAGAAACGATTGAATCTGAACCTGCCCCGGAGCCTGAAGTTGAGGGGATTGTTGCCGAAGTGAAGGCCGTGGACACAGGCGACGAAAGCGCGGATCCTTCTCCTTCCCAAGCCGCATCTGAAGAATCCGTGACGCCAACGAACTGGCGCGAACTTTGGGACGCCGCCGCGTTTGGCCAACTCGTTGACGATGCTGATTACCACCTTGCAAATGGC
Source organism: Candidatus Hydrogenedentota bacterium (assembly GCA_029937645.1). Lineage (GTDB taxonomy): Bacteria > Hydrogenedentota > Hydrogenedentia > Hydrogenedentales > JAPYPO01. The sequence goes on along the minus strand of JAPYPO010000420.1, from coordinate 1,410 downwards.
TCGGAAGGTGTGCGGGAATCCATAGCCCTCACACACCTTTTCCTTGGCAATCGTATCGCGGCCCAGACGACCGTGGAACCATTGCCAGAGGATGCGCCTCTGCGCGTTTTTCTGCGTGCCCTTGAGTCGGTTTACGAGGATCCCTCTCAGACGAACGCGCAATCTCTGGCCGATGCCCTCGCTTCCTGGGAGGCCGAAAAAGGTTCCCAAGAGGAACAATGGATGTTAAATGCCCGTGGCTTTGCTTTGTCCGAATTGGGCATGCGCGCAGAGAGTTTCCAATCGTTTGTGCAATGCGTTAAAACCTGGCCGGAGAATGCTGTAGCCCTGCGTAATCTTGCTCGCTCCTACCGTATCGCCCAAATGCCCGAGTTCGCGGTTTCCACACTGAAGCAGTGGGTGAAACGGCATGTCGATAGTTCGGAAGCGCGTGCTATCTACTCCCAGACCCTGTTGGATCTCGGCCACATTGAGGAAGCCCAGGCGTTCGCGGATACTACGTATGCACGCTTACCAGACGACCCGGAGGTCATCGCCAATCTTGCGCGGGTCTACTTGTTGCAAGGCGATTCCGGTGTCGCTGAACAATTGCTTGGACAAACAGCCACGGAGCGGCCTGACGATACGGCGATTCAAGTGCTTCTCGCATCGGCTCAACTGCGAAATGGCCATGCGGAAACTGCCCTCAAAACGCTCGGTTCGATTGATGTTCCAGCCAGCCTGCGCCTGTCTGCGGCGAAAATCGAGGCCTTCGCCCAAATGGACGCGGCCCGGTTCGCCGAGGTCGTTGCGGCACTCAACCAGTTTGACGCGACCGAGCTATCGGTGGAGCTGCGCTTTTTGAAAGCCGCAGCGCGGATCGCTGCCAACGAAAGCGCGCAAGTCGCCGATGATATCCCCGACCCGGAAACGACGCTTATCTTCCATTCCAACCCGTCGCAAGTTCTGTCGGGCGCGTTGGGCCTGAGCACTGATTTCGCCGACGCGGCCGATGGCGAACTTGCCGGCACACTTAGGGGCAATTCTGCCGCTATAGCGGATTTCGCTTATGCGGTGGCCTGCTATTTCTCTGCTCAAAGCGATAAATCCTACGCCCTTTTTGAATCGATCGTTGAACGGGTGGGCGACAACCCGCGTCTGGCCGGTTATGCGCTCAGCGCGCTGATTGGCTCACACGACGTTCGCGGGCTATCCGGGTTGGCGGATGCGACCGTCAAGCAATACAGCGACAACTCGGAATTATGGATGATCGCTTCCGTGGTCCACGCCGCCGACGACAACGACGTGGCCCAACGGAGTGCCCTTGACCGGGCGATTGAAGTCGCGCCGGAGGAAATGGAACTGGTGCAGCGGCGTGCGAACCTCGCCATCGCTGACGGCGATGACGCCCTTGCGCTCACCCTGTTCGAG
>JAPYPO010000419.1 GCA_029937645.1 Candidatus Hydrogenedentota bacterium | reverse complement strand
GAACCTTCTTTGCCAGTTCGGTGGCCCGGGTGACGGCGTCGAGGGCGAACGTTAATTCCTTTGATGATTGATCCAACGTCATTCTAGGTAAAACCTTTCGTTGTGGCGCCGCGCGGGCGCATGAAACCCGGCCATAGACCGGTTAGATAGTTGCGAACTGGACCGGAGAATCCGAGCCCCCTACGGTATCACGGAACGGTAGCGCCGTGGAATTCCGGAAATTCCAGACGTGATTCTATAATCACCGCGGGAAATCGGATTAAGAGAGGGAACCACGAATGAACACGAATAGACACGAATTGTGAAAACATTAGTGTTCATTGGTGTCCATTCGTGGTTCAACAAGGAGAACGCCGGAACCGCAGAGCCTGATGAACTCTCACCGGTTTACTCGTGCGAAAATCAGGGCGGTATTTAGCATGTTTTCCTTGTATTTTGGACGGATCCAGGCTAGAATAGCCTCGACCTAATGGAAGGAACTCGCTTTTTCATGACGCGTACGCTCAACAAATCTCTGGCTTCGCTGCTCCTCGTAGCGGTGGCCGCCCTTATTGCCGCGCCGGCCTCGGATGCCTTTATTATTCGTGAGATCAAGAGTGCGCTGGGCCTCGCGAGGGATGTGGTTAAGGGCGTCACGGGCGACGCGAAAACGGTTACCAAAACCGTGAAAGACGCCGTTGGCATCGAGACCGATCCACGGAAGCGGGCCATCAAGCGCCAGACAAAGGGAAGGCGCCGAGCGCTTCAGCGGCAAACGCGGTCGGCGCGCGGCGCGGACCGTCAGCGGATCAGCAGTCGTGCCGCCGAAAGACAAGTCAGAGTAGCCCAGCGAGAATCTAGGAGACAGGTGCGCAGGGCGGAGCGTTCGTACCGCCGACAGCACGGGCAATCCCGGAATTCGTCCCTCAACCGCGAGGATCGGCGGTTGGGGCGAGCCCAGCGCGCCTATAACCGCTAGCCCCGCTACCCCTTCCGAAGCCCCACCCCCACGCTATTCCTGTTCCGCCCGAAAACCGTGAAGTCGCTCTTGATATCCGCGCGGCCCGGGAACTCTTGCGCCATGAATGATATTGCAGGGGACAGGAGATGGTCCATCCCGGCCTTTCGGAAGGCCGCAGCATACGCAAATGGGGTCCGACTCGCGAGGGGATGAGTTGCTGTGCGAGTCGTATGTATGCATGATGGAGATCTTATAGGTTCAGGACAACGCGTACGGCAATAGGAGTACATCGATGAGTTCTTCCGACAATCCGAATGGCGAAATGGGCGCCACGCCAAAGATGGCTTTTCATGAAACTGCGGAACAGGTCGAGGCCGGGCAAGTGGGCGCAGTCGAGGTGATGCGGTATATCAATGAGCCCGGCCAAGTCAGTTTTGGCGTGATTGACTACGTGCCGGGGTGGTTCATCGCCACGCATCACCACCGGACGTGGGAGTTGATCGTTATCGATGGCAGCTCGGAAGGCCCCGGCTACACGTTCTTCGACGGCAAGTGGTGGCGCGCCGATCCGGGCAGCGCGGTGTTCTTACCCAAAGGCGTCCCCCACGCGTGGTCGGCAGGCAGCGAGAAGGGCTTCAAAATGCTGTGGGTTTACGGCGGCTCGACGGAGGAGGCCGGTCGTATCTTCGACGGGGACGCGGACAGCTTTCAGCCGATCAGCGTCGAGGACGAACAAGCGGCGGTGCCGTGGCGGGCGTGATGCTGTCTTGAGAGCCGCCGCCGTGTCAAGACCGGGGCTTCCTCTGCTTTGAACAGAGCTGGCAGTTAATCGTTTGTTAGTATTGCCGCCGATACTTCCATGGAGGTGCCAATGTCCGGCGAAATAGATGATTGCGAATCTGACTCAGAGCGCACCAATCAAGACGCCCCGCCACCGCTTCCTCCACTTGCACCGCGCGAACCTCCTCCTCCACCACCTACACCCGCACAGTCGCTAAGAAAACACCATGTGGAGATCAGGGCCATCCATGGGGTCGCTATCGCCGCCCTTGTGGTGTTGCTTGATTATCTGATCTACCAGGGCCGAGGCGGTTTTTCGTACAGCATTGCATTCACCGTGCTGCCCGTTGTTACGATGGCTTTTGCGTTCAAGAAGATACGGTTCGCTCCGGTGGCATTTTTTGTTATCGTCTTTTCACTTGTTGTCATTCGTTGCGCTTGGCAATATGGGGGCTTTCTTGTTCTTACCGGCGCGATCCTCCTCGTCACATTCGCCATCGCCTTGCGCTTAGGCCGAGTCAACCTGCCAGACCTCTTGACCTCCCTCCCGCTTACCTGCGCGATGAGCATTGCCGCTTGGCCCTGCGATCTGATTGTTGGATGTTGCAAATCACGGAGGGTGGGGATAGGGAAACTGGGCAAGCTTCCCGCATCCACCGTGATGATTCCACTACTCGTTTGCGCAGCCTTTGCATTCGTATTTGCCCTTTCAAACCCCATTATTCGTGACATGTCCACGCATTGGTATTCGGCCTTGGAGAACGGGCTTACCGAATTTTGGCAGTTTTACGGGCCAAACCCGTTGCGCATCATATTTTGGATAGGATGTATCCTCTTTGTGGGCACCTTGCTGAGGCCAGCCATCCAAAAGGCAAGTGAGGCTTCTGGGTGGCAAATCGAAGCAGTCGTTCCCGGTAGCGACATGGGCAATTTCGATCTCCAATACCGGATCGCCTTGAACACCTTGATCGCAATAAACATTTTGTTTGCCGTGTACAATGGCGTAGACGCCTATCATCTCATCATTCGTGATGCATTACCCGCAGGCCTCAATCATTCCCAATACACCCACCAAGGCGCATTTTGGCTGACGGTGGCCCTCGTCATGGCAACGTTTGTTGTCGGGCGCATTTTCTACGGCGAAATGAATTTTCATCCAAAAAGAAAAACATTGATAATCTGGGCTGCCGTGTGGCTCTTTCAAAACTATGTATTGGCAACGTGGGTATTTCTGCGTATTCACATGTACGTCGGCTACAACGGAATGACGCGTATGCGCATTGTTGCTCTCGTCGGTACGTCGCTCGTGGTGATTGGTCTCGTTCTGGTGACGATCAAGGCAACGCGCATGCGGAGCCTCGCCTGGCTTGTGCGCAAAGAGTTCGGCGCGTTTCTTCTCGCGTGTATATTCCTCGCTGTAGTCCCGATGGATTACCTGTCCTGGCGCTTTAACACTCCCAACATACTCGCTTCGGATCCTCCGCGTACCAGCGTACAATTGATCGAACAGCCTATTTCCCCCGAAGGGTTAGCGACCTTGACGCCACTGCTCGCGCACCCTGACCCGATGATCGCCGAGGGGGTCGCTGCATTGTTGGGACGATGGTATTTTGGTGAGGGTCAGCCCTATGTGAACGAGGATATCGAATTAGACCGGTGGACTCGCTACCAGATGGGGCACGCGTGGTGTGCCCGCGTCTTGGTCGGCCACGAGGATAGGATTCTCGCCCTCGTTCCCGACCGAGATTGGGATTCAAAAATTCAGGCCCTTAGCTCGTATACCTCCCGCTGGATCTAGCTTTTGTGGGCAAAACGGTTGTGCAAGTGAGTAGGACCATTTACGAAGGGAAGAAAGAAATGAAGATTCTTATTATCGGAGGGAGCGGGCATGTTAGCGGGGCGGTGGCGCGGGCTGGCGTGGCCGGGGGGCATGATGTCTTGGCTATCACGCGCGGCCAGCGCTCTTCGATCGATGGGGTAACATTCCTCGTCGCTGATCGCCACGATGACGCCGCTATGGAGAAGGTGGTAGCGGAACAGGATACGGTATGGGACCTGGTGGTCGATAGCATCTGTTTCGAGGTGGCGGATATCCAGCAG
>JAPYPO010000418.1 GCA_029937645.1 Candidatus Hydrogenedentota bacterium | reverse complement strand
GGTCAGGGCGTCGTTCCGTTTTACTTTCGCCCTGAAGGAGCCGGTCTTCTGCCACGAAGCGACGGACCACAGTTCGACGGCCTCGCCGGTGCTGAGCGCCATGAGGTCGCCAGAGGTGTCGAGCACGGCCGCTTGCGCATAAAAGGGCGGCGCGAGGGAGTGCGAGGAAACTTCGGCGTTCGAGGGGACGTCCCAGAGGATGACGCGGCCCGCCCATCCGTCGTCGGTAAAGGTTGCGGAGGTGATGAGTATCTGTTCGGTACCGGGTCGGAAGGTCAACGCGACGCGTTGGGGACGCTCGGGCTTGAAGCGTGAGACTTCCTTTCCGGAAACAACGTTCCAGATATGAACGATGCCGTCGTTTGCTTGGGCGGCGACTAGGGAGGCGTCTTGATTGAGAGCGATTCGATGCGGTACGCGGTCGGAGGCCTCTCCTAGGTTGTCGAAGTTGAATTGGGTATCCCCGGTTGCTACGTTCCAAACGCCTATGCTTGAATCGGATGCGATTGCGACGGATTCGCCGCTGGCGCTGAGGGCTATGCCGTGGCCGAATCCCGCGTTTTCGGTATAGGCCCGTGTCAGGCTTCCTGTTTTGGCGTCGTGTAGGGTTACCGTTCCGCCGGAGGAGGCGAGTAACAATCCGACCCCATCCTGGATGTAGGCCGCGAAGCGCCCCCCACTCTCTAGGGTCAGGAGGTCGGCGTTGGCTTCGTGATTTAGATGATGCCACTCCCAATTCCGATGTTCTTCGGGCGCGTTGGCAAGTTTCTCGCGCGCTTGGGCCATGCGGTTCTCGTCAATGGCGCGTTCCGCGAGGGAAATGTTGGCAAAGTAGAGTTCGCGGCGTGCGATGGCCCGCTGGATTTCAGCTTCGTTCTGGGCGATGACGGCCACATCGAGGGCGTCTTCGGCATCGGTGCGGGCTATGGCTTCGTTGTCGCGGGCTTCTTCGGCGTCGGCCTGAGCGGTGACGGCCACGGTGCGTTGGTTGCTCACTTGTATGTAGGAGAAAATACCCAGCGCGATAACGGCGGCTACGCCGGCTGCCGCCGAGGAGAGAACGGCTTTGTGTTTTGCGACGAAGCGCTGTAGGTGTTCGGTGAATTTGTAGGTGTACGCCGCGACGAGTCCACCTGACAGGAAGGCCTGAATCTCGTCGGCCATCTCTTTGGCGGAGGGATAGCGATCATTGGAATCCTTCGCCATCGCCCGTTCGCAGACGGCAACAAGCTCGGGCGGAATTTCCTTGTCGAGTTCAAGGATGGGTTTGGGGGAATGGTTGATTACGGCTAGAATATATTCTTGTGGGGTCATGCCGAGATAGGGAAGCTTGCCGGTTAGCATGGTATACAGCACGGCTCCGAGGGCATAGACGTCGGAGCGGCTGTTGATTTTTTCGACTTCGCCGAGGGCCTGCTCAGGCGGCATGAAGTAGGGGGAGCCCATGGCCTCGCCGTAGACGGTCTTGGCGAGGGTATCCTCATCGCCCTTCTCAAGGGCATCGTGGGCGGTCTCCATATCGGTCGAGTGGATATCTTCCTGGCCTTGAATTTTCGCGATCCCCCAGTCGATGAGGATGGTCTCGCCGAATTCGCCGACCATTACGTTTAAGGGTTTTACGTCGCGATGGACTATGCCTTTTGAGTGGGCGTAGGCGAGGGCGTTGCACAGGTCGAGGAAGTGAGACAGCAGACCCAACCTCTCTCTGAGGCTTTTGCAGCTTGAGATGGCCTCTTGGAGGGTTTTTCCCCGGACGAGTTTCATGGTGTAGTACATCGTGCCGTCGGGACGGTAGCCTACTTCGTAAATAGGCACAATGGACGGATGCTCAAGGGATCCGGTCACGCGGGCTTCCTGCATAAAGCGCGCGACGGCGGGCATGGTCAGCATCTCGGAGGTGGGTACCCCGGTGACCGTACCGGATTTGGTTGCGCCTTCGATGTGGTGGGGCAAGAGTTCCTTGAGGGCGACTTCGCGGTCGAGATGTTTATCTTTGACCAGCATGATCTTGCCCATGCCGCCTGCGGAATGTTCTTCGTAGCCTTCGTAACGGCCGGAGTGGATGGGGACCGCGGGGACTTCCTCGGCGCGAAGCGGTTGGGGTACCTCCTCCCCACGCTCAAGCTGTCCTGCTTCGGAAAAGCGGATCGTTTCCCCGAAGTAGTCTTGAATTACACGCGATTCGCCGCCGAACGTGGCGAGGGTGGCCTGTTCGTCGCCCTCATGTGTTGCCAACGCGCCGCGCACCATGCCTTCGATAATGTCGCGGTCGTCTTCGGAGAGCTTGCCCTGTTCGAGCAAGGTGGCGGACAGGGAACCCTCGGTGCGGTCGGCCCAATCGAAGGCAGCCTTCATCAGGTCTGAGCGCAGCACTTTGCCTAGTTGGACGGCGAGAGCCCCAAATATAAGATCTTTTGCTTGCTTCATGCCTGGAGTCTCCCCACCAAATATTGATTCGTTTACCTTGTTAAGGCATTCTGATTGAGCGTGTTTAGGGTTGTCAACATGCCGTATGCCATCCAGTGAATGTTCGCTCTGAGGGCAACGGCAGGGAGTGGGTATTATGCGTCGTATTGGGACTCTGCTTTGCTTATTCGGTTTTGTTTTGGGATGTGCTACCGCTAGCTTGGGCACACCCGCTTTCGCACAGGATCTACAGGATACCTATCGGGCGATCGAAAGCGGGGTCGAGAAAGAGTATCCGGTGCTGGAGGAGCTATACCTCCACCTCCACGCCAATCCGGAGCTGTCGTTTCATGAGAAAGAAACGAGCGCGCATCTCGCAAAACAACTGAGCGATATAGGGTTTCGTGTGACTTCGGGTGTAGGCGGATACGGGGTCGTTGCCATCTTGGAAAACGGAGCCGGGCCGACGGTGATGGTCCGCGCGGACATGGATGCGCTTCCGATTCTTGAGGAAACGGGGCTTCCCTACGCCAGCAAGGTTGTGGTGACGGATGATCAGGGCATGGAGGTGCCGGTCATGCACGCCTGCGGACACGATATTCACATGACCTGTCTTATAGGGACCGCGCGGCTCCTCTATTCGATGCGGTCGAAGTGGTCCGGCACGCTCGAACTCATTCTCCAACCGGCCGAAGAACGTTCGGGCGGCTCGAAGGCTATGCTCGAGGATGGACTGTATACCCGCTTTCCAGTACCGGATTATGCGCTGGCGCTGCATGTGGACGGCCTTGAAGCGGGAAAAGTCGGGTACACCTCTGGCTTCGCGATGGCCAGTATCGATTCGGTTGATATCAAGGTTCGGGGCATCGGCGGGCATGGCGCTTCCCCTAACTCGACCAAAGACCCTATCGTCACGGCCGCGCAAATCATTCTTGCTCTACAAACGATTGTGAGCCGGGAAATCTCTCCCTTTGATCCTGCGGTCATCACGGTGGGTTCAATTCACGGTGGCACGAAGCACAACATCATCGGCAAGGAAGTGGATCTTCAGCTCACGGTACGGTCGTATACAGATGCGAATCGGGCACACTTGCTGTCCAGCATCAAGCGGATCGCCGCCAACACGGCCCGCGCCGCGGGGATTCCAGAGAACCTCTTACCAATAGTAACGGTTAGGGATGAGTATACACCGGCGCTTTACAACTCGCCCGAGCTGGTGGACAGGACGGTGAAGGCGCTCGCCGATTTTATCGGGGAGGAAAATGTAATTGAGGGGGGACCGGCCATGGCGGGCGAGGACTTCGCAAGGTATGGCAGGCAGGAGCAGAAAGTGCCCATTTTCATGATGCGCATCGGCTCGTTCAGTAAGGAGCGCATCGCCGAGAGTATACAGAGAGGCGGCGCACCATTGCGACATGTGCATACCGGGTTCTACTTTCCGTC
>JAPYPO010000417.1 GCA_029937645.1 Candidatus Hydrogenedentota bacterium | reverse complement strand
GCGTAGCTGTGTCGCGTAGCCGAACATCTCCACCAGGGGAACCTCCGCCTGAATGACTTGCACATTCTGGCGCTGTTACATCCCCACCACCCGACCGCGTCGGCTGTTGAGATCGCCGGTGACGTCGCCCATGAAATCGTCGGGGACTTCGACTTCGATTTCGGTGACGGGTTCTAGCAGGCAGGGCTTGGCCTCGCGGATGCCTTTTTGAATGGCGTGGGCCGCAGCGACTTTGAAGGCCATCTCGGAGGAGTCGACGTCGTGGTAGGAACCGAAATGGAGTTCTACGTTTACGTCGACGACGGGGAAGCCGGCGATGACGCCTTTTTCGAGGGCGTCATGGCACCCTTTATCGACGTGCGGGATGTATTGGCGGGGCACGACGCCTCCGACGATTTTATCGATGAAGTTGTAACCCTCTCCGCGGCTGTTCGGGGATATGCGCAGGTGGACGTCGCCGTATTGGCCGTGGCCGCCCGATTGTTTTTTGTGCTTACCTTGCACGTCTGATTTGCCTCTGACGGTTTCCTTGAAAGCGACTTTCGGCGTGCTGGTTGCTGCCTCGACGTGGTATTTGTTGTGCATCCGCTCCAGGAGGATATCCAACTGGAGTTCCCCCAAACCACGCACGACGTGCTCTTTCGTTTCGGGATCGCGGAAGTGTTTGAAGGTGGGGTCTTCCTCGGCGATGTGGTTGAGGGCCTCGCCGATCTTATCTTCATCGTTCCGGGATTTAGGATTGATCGCGAGTTTTACCATCGAATCGGGAAGCGTGATTCTGGCGAGTTCGATTTTCGTACCGGCCTTGCCAATGGTGTCTCCGAAGTGGGTGTGCTTGAGTTTGGTGAGGGCGGCAATGTCTCCGGGGCCAACGGATTTGACCTGGGTCTGCTCTTTGCCGCAAAGCGTGAATATTTTTCCGGTGCGCTCCTTGCTATCGGTTGACACGTTGTAGAAGTCGGAGTCTGCTTCGAGCGTTCCTGAGAGCACGCGAAAAAGGGTCAGATGGCCGACGAAGGGATCCACGACGGAGCGAAAGACTTGCCCAAGAAAGGGGCCGTCGACACTGGGTTCCACGACGACTTCGTCGGAGGTCCCGTTCTTTCCCACGATGTGGCGCCGTAACGGGGAGGGGAAGTATTCGGCGATTACATCCATTAATTCGTTCAGGCCGAGATCTTTTTCGACGGAACCGCAGATGATGGGGATGATACTGCCGCTGCCGATTCCCTTGATGAAGCCTTCGGCGAAATCTTCATCGGAGAGTTCCAGATGCTCCAGGTATTTGTCGGCCAGTACGTCGTCCGACTCGGCGACCACCTCGGTGAGGGCTTCTTTCATTTCCTCGGCCGTCGCGGCCAGGTCGCCCTCGGCTCCCTTGAGTATGTTCGCCACTTGGGTGAGGTCATCGCCGGTTCCGTTTGGGATGACGAGGGGCGCGCACTTAGAGCCATATACTTCTTGAAGCTGGGCGATGAGGGCATCGCAGTCGAGATTTTCTCGGTCCAGCTTGTTGAGAAAGATGGCGCGGGGCACGTTGAAGGCGTCGGCGTATTTCATGGCATTATCGGTGCCGACCTGAACGCCTGTGGTGGCATCGACGACGACAATCAGCCCGTCGAGCAGGGGGGTGGAGGCCGCGACTTCTCCCAGGAAGTCGACGTAACCCGGATGGTCTAGCATGTGGATTCGCACACCCTTCCAATCGACGTTCATCACTTTGAGCGCGATGGTGTGCTTGTGCTTGACCTCTTCGTCGAGGTAGTCGCCGGCGGTGGTTCCTTCAGCGATCGAGCCCACTCGGCTAATCGCGCCCACCTTGAAGAGAATATGCTCAAGGAGCATCGTCTTGCCTGCGCCCCCGTGACCTACAATGCCAACATTGCGTACCTTCACATCGTGTTCCGCGCTCATGGCCAGCCCTCCGATATTCCCTCCGGGCGGGTGCGCTATCGCTCACGCCACCCTGGGAAGCGTATTGATACGACGAATAACGGGAAAGATGCGAGTATACCCAAATAGATGCCAAGTGGCAATGGGGTGTTCGATGCCGCCGTATGGTGTGGCGCGATAGCGTGTAAGTAATTCTCGACAGGGACAGATGGGAACGGCGCCAGCTCCCCCCCTACCGGGTTCGACTGTGGATCGCCCTGAAAACATCTCCCTTTAAAGAGGGGCCCCGTCGCTCGAATATCGCTAGAAGTCCCCGTTTGACAGGGGATCTAAGGGAATGCTGCCCGTCTCATTTCGCCTGAGTCCAGGGGATCGTAGCACTACAACGCTAAAACCAAAACTAAAGAGCGCCATAAGGAACTGGAATGAACGTGGTTCGGCCTATTTCAGAACCCCTCGTTTTGTGCGTGAACGCCTTTTGGAGTGCGGCAGCTTGCTTCCGCTTTGTTTAAGCAAGCCTGCTTGCGGTTTTCGCACGGGAATAATGCGCTCAGCGCTCGCGGAGCCAGGAGCAATCTCCCTTATCGAAAGCGGAAGCAAGCTTCCGCACTCCAAAGATTCTAGCGTTGTAGTGGTAAGCGCTACCCTACAAAAAAGGAAGCGACGTGGAATCTGTTTCCAGACACCACGCCGCTTCGGGGCAAAACGGGAAACGAGTGGTTCCGACAGGGGGGCTATCGGGCGGATCCCCTGCGGATCGTTTCCCAGAGTGGGCTCTTGGCGCGGGCCGCTACCTGATACTAGCGGCCCGGTTGCTTGTTGCTACCCGCTTATCCGATGGCCAGTTCGCCCGCTTCGCTGGTCCGTATGCGGACGCACTGTTCCAGGTTGATCACGAAGATCTTTCCGTCACCTATCGCGCCAGTCTTGGCCCCTTTGACGATGGCTTCGACGGCTTGGTCAACGACTTGGTCGTTGATTGCGAGTTCGATACGGACCTTTTTTAGGAGGTTTACTTCGACATCTGCGCCGCGGTAGGACTCATGATAGCCGCCCTGTTGGCCGCAGCCCAACGCGTTGGTTACTGACATTTTAGTTACTTCAGCCTCGAAGAGAGACTGCTTGACGGCGTTGAGCCGTTCCGGCTGTATATAGGCAATAACGAGTTTCATGCTCGTGTTCTCCTTTGCATATGTTTGAATTACCTTGCCCGAAAAGTTGGGCCTTTTATGTAGGTCGTTTTTGGTGGAGCGGCCTGCATCCGGCCGCTCCGTGTTCGTTGGATTGTTTGAGTTAGCTTACTGCGTGGTCCAGAACTGGAAGCCACCGTAGGCTTCCATCCCGTGCTCGCCCACGTCGAGTCCGCCGAGTTCCTCTTTCTCGCTGACGCGGAGGCCGATGGTCATTTTGAGGCCGAAGAAGATAAGTAGCGCAGCGGGGAATGCGAAGGCCGCGTAACCACCGACGCCCATGAGCTGGGTGAAGATGCTGTGCTCGGCGGAGAAGATTCCGACGGCCAATGTGCCCCAGATACCGCACACTAAGTGGACGGAGATGGCGCCCACTGGGTCGTCCAAGTGCAGCCGGTCAAGAAGGAGCACGGAACCGACGACGATGATACCGGCGATGGCGCCGATGAGCATAGCGGAATTTACGCTCACAACGTCTGCGCCGGCGGTAATTCCGACGAGGCCTGCGAGGGAACCGTTGAGCACCATGGAGAGATCCGGTTTCTTCTGAACCATCCATGTGGTTGCCATTGCGCCCATGATACCCGCGGCAGCCGCCAGCGAGGTGGTGACGAAGACGAGCGATACGAGTTCGGGATCGGCGCTTAACACGGAGCCGCCATTAAACCCAAACCAGCCGAGCCACAGGAGGAACACGCCGATGGTCGCGAGAGGCATGCTGTGACCTGCGATGGCTTTGGTCTTCCCGCCGACGTACTTGCCGATGCGCGGTCCGAGGAC
>JAPYPO010000012.1 GCA_029937645.1 Candidatus Hydrogenedentota bacterium | reverse complement strand
CCTTTCTTATCCCAATTTCCCGCGAAGCGGGTTCTGACTCGCAATGACAAGTCGGGAGGTCTAACGACGTAGTGGGAATAATTTTGCAAAACTTTTTAACGATCCTGAGAGTCAGGGACCTAGGCCGATTAGGAATTGACATGACAATAAAATCCCTATTGATGGCGGTATGCGTGTGGACCCTCGTTGTGATTCCGGCGTGGAGCCAGGATGATTTGACGAAGGGCGATGACGCTTATTCCACCTATCTGAATGCCGTGAGCGCTTCTTTGCAAGCCGCCGATGCCGGTAATACAGCCGAAGCAGTCCAGCAGCGAAAAGATGCCACGGCGGCGCTCGTCCAAGCGCGTCGTTTTTATGAGCTCGGCCGCGCCTATCATTCGGACGAGGTGGATACCTTGACAGGGTACGGGCTCGTGCTCGGGTTGATGGGTGATTTCGATCTGGCCGCAAAGGCGTTCCGGCGCGTTCTGAAGATGACTCCAGATGATCCAGACGCCTGGCTTAATCTTGGCCGTTCCCTCGCGGAAACAGGTGTTGCAAAGGAAGCGGTCGAAGTGTTCCAACGCTGCATCGATCTGAGCGGCGGCGCTGAATTAGAAGCCGAAGCCCACGTCGCCTTGGGCGATTTGTACTTGGATCGTGGCGTGCATATGCTGGCAGAAGAACAGTACACGGCCGCCCTCGAAGCGTCCAGCGAACTCGTCGTCGCCAAGATCGCCTTGGCCGGCCTCAAACTTCGATTGGGTTTGGCCGCGGAGGCGGATCAACTGCTGGAAGCGTTGGGAGATATCGGCGCGGTATACAACGGGCCGATGCAAGAGCACCTTGTGAAGGCCTTGAGGGATTTCGACGAGGCGCGCCTCTGGGTGCCGGACGACAAAGAAAATCAGATGGGCTACGCGAAGCTCCTCTCGCGCGTCGGAAGGGCGACGGATGCAATCGCGCCAGTCAAACGGGCGCTGGCCCTGGACGGACAAGACTACGAGGGCTGGAATCTTCTAGGCTCCCAATACCGTCGAGTCGGCGAAACGAAGAGCGCGCAGGCCGCCTTCATTAAATCGCTAGGGATCAATCCGGATCAGCCCGAAATCCTCGATACGCTGCAAGCGTTGGGTGAAACTCCGCGCTAGCAACCGCGCTATACTTTTACCACGGGCTACTAGCTTCCGGAAAGGGCGCCTCATGGAAGATACAAACCTTCTGCGCGTGCGCGACGCGGTTGCACAGGCCTGGAATTTGCCCACCGCCCCCGGCGGCGACCTACAAGACCGGGCTGCCATTCTCAAGGCGCTCGCCCATCGCGTCCGCCATATGCTAGACCACGATTTCGACCGGCTTCTCTCCGCTATGTATCTCCTCGACGTTTCGGAGGAAAACTTCCAAAACGCCCTGACCGGCGGCGACAGCAAGGCCGCATCCGAGACGCTGGCCGAAATCATCCTCAAGCGCGAAACCGAGAAGATGGAATCGCGCGAACGCTACGCCCGCGGAGGCGGTTAACCCGGATGCGCCGCGCCGCCTTTCTTTGCTATCATAGGGCGCTTCTCTAGTCCGGGCACCGCCCCGCAATCCGTATCACTGAACTCGAATTTCCACAGGAGTCACCTCATGACCGCGACGGTTGAAACCCATGAATTCCAGACGGAGGCCCGCCAGCTTCTTGATCTAATGGTCCACTCGATTTACTCGAACAAGGACATTTTTCTTCGGGAGCTGATTTCCAATAGCTCGGATGCCTCAGACCGGCGCAAGTTCGAGGGGGTGCAACAGCCGGAACTTCTCGAAGGCAACCCCGAAATGGAGATCTGGCTCGAACCGGATCCAGACGCGCGGACGCTGACCGTTTCTGATCGGGGCATCGGCATGAGCCGCGCCGAAGTGATGGATCTCATCGGAACCATTGCAAAGTCTGGTACAAAAGAGTTCGTCGAGAAACTGAAAGAAAGCAAGGAAAAGTCGGTTTCGTCGGACATGATCGGGCAATTTGGCGTTGGGTTTTACTCGGGTTTCATGGTGGCGGATAAGGTCACGCTCGAGACGCGGCGCGCCGGTGAGGCAACCGCGACGCGTTGGGAGTGGAGCGGGGAGGGCACCTATACGCTCGAAGAAGTTGAGCGCGACGAACCCGGAACCTCGATTACGTTGCACCTGAAGGAGACGGACGACGAGGATGGCCTGAGCGACTATACGCAGGAGTGGAAACTCCGGAGCATCGTCAAGAAATACTCGGATTTCGTGGCCTATCCCATCAAGATGAATATCGAGCGCACGGAGGTCGAGCGGGATGAGGAAGGCAAGGCCAAGGAGGGGGCCGAGGAAAAGACAATTATCGAGGCACAGACGCTGAACTCGATGAAGGCGATCTGGCTCAAGGAAAAGTCGGAGGTTTCCGATGAGGAACTGACCGAATTCTATAAACACATTTCCCACGATTGGAACAAGCCCTTCGAGACGATTAGCGCGAAGATCGAGGGAACGCTCGAGTACCGGCTGCTCCTCTTTATCCCTGAGAAGTTGCCTATGGACCAACTCTACCGAGACGCGAAGTTAGGGCTGCAACTCTATGTGAAGCGTGTGTTCATCATGGACGATTGCAAGGAGTTGGTTCCTGATTATCTCCGTTTCGTTCGCGGGGTGGTGGATTCCGAAGACTTGTCGCTGAACATATCGCGCGAGATTCTTCAGCAGGACCGGCAGATCCAGCGCATGCAGAAGGGGATCGTGGGCAAGGTGCTCGATTCCCTTATGAGCCTCTTTGATAAGGACCGCGACCGCTACTTGCAGTTCTGGAAGGAATTCGGACGCATCCTCAAGGAAGGCATCTACCTCGGCGGCGAAAGTAAGGAGCAACTCCTGGGGATGGCCCTCTTCGAGTCCACGGAGGACGACTCAAAGCTGACCTCGCTGGCAGAATATGTGCTGCGCATGAAGCCCGACCAAGACACGATCTATTACATGACTGGTGAATCGCGGACGGTTGTCGAAAACTCGCCGCACTTGGAAGCATTCAAGAAGAAGGACTACGAGGTTCTGATTCTCACCGATCCGGTAGACGAAGTCTGGGCGCAGTCCACACCCGAGTTTGACGGGAAAACTCTCCAGTCCATCGGCAAAGGCGATGTCGAGCTGGGCTCGGAAGAGGAAAAGAAGAAGGACGACGAGGAGCGCAAGGCGCAAGAAAAGAAGTTCGAGACGCTCCTGGAGTGCCTGCAGAAAAAGCTCGATGAAGTGGTAAAGGAAGTCCGCATCTCGAACCGGCTCGAAACATCGGCGGCCTGCCTCGTGGGCAGTGAGGGCGACCTTTCGCCTCAGCTCGAAGAAATGATGAAGTCGATGGGCCAGGATATGCCGAAGACCAAGCGGATACTTGAGGTCAACCCAGGGCATCCCATCGTCGAAAAATTGCAGGGCATGTTCGAGGCCGACCCGGATGCAGCCGAACTCTCGGACTACGCGGATCTTCTTTACGGACAGGCTCTCCTTGCCGAGGGGGGGCAGCTTAAGGATCCAGGAAAGTTCGCAAAGCTGGTCGCCGATGTAATGGTGAAGGCGCTCTAGAACGGAGCGCCGGTGGGATGCGCTCTGGTCTTGTTGGTGGAGGTCTTATATGGCTTCAGAAGGTCGCCCCTTCTTGACGGCTCGTTGGCGGTATTTGGCCATGCTGAATTACGCCATCGCCTCCGAAATCCTCGAACCGCATGTGCCGGTCGGAACGCTATTGGACACCTTCGAGGGTCAGACCTTTGTGAGCATGGTCGGATTTCGCTATCTCGATACGCGGCTGCTCGGCCTTCCCATCCCATTCCACCGCGAATTCGAGGAAGTGAATCTACGCTTCTATGTGCGCCACGAGGTGAGCGGCGAGACGCGCCGGGGTGTGGTATTTGTCAAGGAGATCGTTCCGAAGCGGGCTATCGCGTGGGTGGCCCGCGCGGTGTATGGCGAAAACTTTGTCGCGATGCCCATGCGCCATCGTACCGAAGAAGCGGGCGGCAAACTGCAAAGCGACGCACCGGTCGAGTATGGCTGGAGATACAAGCATGGCTGGAGACATCAGGGGAAGTGGGCGCAACTCGGTGTTACGCCGCAAGGAAACCCGTTACCACTCGCCGAAGGTTCCTTCGAAGAATTCATCGCGGAACATTATTGGGGCTACGCGCGGCAGCGGGATGGGGGCACACGGGAGTATCGAGTCGAGCATCCGCCTTGGCGGGTGTGGCAGACCTCTCGCGCGTTTCTTGAGGCCGATGCCGCATCGTTGTATGGCCCGGAATTCGGCTCCTGCTTGTGCGCCCCTCCGCACAGCGCATTTCTGGCCGAAGGATCCGAGGTCGCCGTTTACCCCGGCGTTCCGCTGTCCTCAGACTGAGCCTCAGACTGAGCTTCCGACAATGCGGTGCGCCCGCTCTGGATGGCCGCGATCCCGAACCCGATCAGGATGACGGAAAGCCCACCGAAGAAACCGCTGAGCGCGAGGGTCGAGAAGATTTCTTTGGTGTACAGAAAGTACGCCGTGATCCAGATGGCATCGGGGATGATGATGGCGGAACCGACGATGACACACCATTTCCCGATGCGCACTAAAGATTCGCCCTCAAAGTTCATGACAGATCCCGGCTAGTCGTCGAGCACATAAAGCTCTCGCCAATCAATGCCCGTGCCCTCGCCGACGTGGAGCTGAAGCGCGAAGGACCCCTCCAAAAGTACCGGGTTGGCGTCATGAAAATCGACGACGCGGATGCCGTTGACCCAGGTGGTTACGTGGTCGCCTAACGAGCGAATTTCAATGGCATTCCAACGCCCCTCGCGAAGGGCCCAGGAGCTCACGTCATCGCGGTCTTTCGGCGTCAGCCAGCCGCGGCCATAACTCTCATAGAGACGTCCCGTTTCGGCAGGTCGCCGCGGCATGACCTCGCCCTGTACCCCCGTGATGGTCGGATACCCGTTATCCTCAAGGCGAATGGAGGAGTGATAAAAGAGACCGTAATTCCCGTCGCCAAGCATGCGGAATTCGCCGCGCACATGGAAGTCAGTCCAGCGTTCCTCTGTGGCGAGGTACCCTTCGGATTCCTTGAAGCCGCGCCGTGCGCGGATGACGCCGTCCGCAGCCGAAAACTCCTCCGTGCCCCAGTTCTTCCAGCCCTGAAGCGACGCCCCATCGAAGAGCGAGCGCCAAGCCCCGCCACGGCCCAAGTCTCTGACCCGTATATTTCGGAAGCGAATCTCGCCCGGCTTCCCGACTTCACGCGGATCGACCGTCAGGTTAACAAAACCGCCTATAAACCGTTCACTGGAGGTACGGGCCGAAACGACCCCATTGATCGCCACCTCCAAGACGGGCCCGATAGCGGAAATACGCATCGTATTCCACTTCGAATCGTCCGCCGTGTCCGCGCATTCCTCTGAGTCTGCGGACAAAATGTCTTGGCCACCCGCGTCACTAATGTAGCCGGATCGGCCTCCGTCGCGCGTATCGATGCGAGACTCATATCCATAGATTCGGTTGGGAGGCGACGCATTGCCTCGGGCCACAGGCATCGTGGGCAACCAGTGCGAACGAAATTGGATACCGCCGCTGGCGGGTTCAGACGCAAAGAATTCAAACGACAGATCGAAATCCCAAAACTCTCCAGGGATGCGAAGCACAGCGGCCTCGCCGCCGACGGTCTTGCCGACTACCCCTTCCGGGCCGAAATGCCATTCGCCGGAACGAAGATCGGATTCGACAGGGGTGGGCTCGGTCGTGAGCAGGTTCTTCCATTCAGCCTCTTGCGCCCAAGCTGAGGCGGATAGGACGAGTAGCGTCGTGAGTGCGCGTAGCTGCATACAAACCTTCCGGGTCGTCGGTGGGATGAGGGCCGTTGGTGGGGTAAGGGCATAGTATGGCACAGGACGAGGGGATAGACTCAAGAGAGCGCGGTCTCAAGTATACCGTGGAGATGAACAAAGCCGGAGGCCGCGCTGTGCGGCCTCCGGCTTGAAAAGTGGTGTTCTGTACTTGATCGAATTTAATGCCGATCCAAGTCAACCTCTTCGAGCGCGGGAATGTCCCACAGTGCCGCCGTTGCTGAATCCTGATACCAATATGCGACGCTGCGGTATTGAATTCCGGGCTTATTGTTGCGCGCGCCGTGTTCCAATTGGAAAGAGAACGACGATACGAAGGGCACGACCTCCATAATGTGGTTTCGGTACGCGGATACGCTCACGGGCGAACTGGCGTCCTTGAAGGTCGCGCCGTGTGTGGGACCGGAGTAGGGCCCCGTGGAGAAGTACCAGCCCATGTTGAAATAGTCATCCATACCCGTGCCGTGGAAATTCGATGCAGGTTCGCCATCGACCAGATAGGCGTCATCCCCCTCCAGGAAGGTCAGCGAATTTGCGTTCGAGGCCTTTATGCTTGCGCCTGCGAAGTGGCCCTCTCCACGTAAATCGGCGATCCGGTACGGCCGACCGGATTCGCTCGTCCCCGATTTATGCCGCGCGTAGAAGTAGTGTTGGTCTCCGATAGCGCCGGGCCGATGGGTGACGTCGTAGGTAAAGTCAGCCATGGAGTCGGTCAAATTAATGAGGCGAATCTCCGCGTAATTCTTGAAGGGCATCGGGTAACGGCACCACATGCGGCCTTCCAAATTGCCTAGGGCCACGCTGTTATAGTCAGCGGCGCCGAGATCCATCTTTCCAAAAAATGCACCGATCGGCGCAAGGACGCCCGGTTCTTCTTGGCGGTCAAAGTAAATGGCAATCCACGCCTTCTCAAAAATTTTTGGATCGAAGGAGTCAATGTTCATTTCCACTTCAGTGATAACAGCCGGGCCCTTGATGGAAGCAATGTGCGTATTGCTCTGGGGCCATATCATCGTCGTGGATCCATGGATTTCTTCCACGCCCCGCGTGGAGTAGCGAAAGTCGCGCGCATTCCAATTGTCGCGCCAGTTTCGGAAATAGTTCACGTCGTCATGCGTCAGGTCAAGCTGGAAAGAGCGAATCGGCGTACCCGGCGCAAACTCCGCGTAGGTGATCTGATAGGCCAAGGGGTCGCTATCACCCGATACCACGATGCGGCAGGCCTTCTCGAAAGGAATCGGAACGTAGGAGTAATAGCCCCCGCTCCCCTCGCCAACAAACGGTGATGCGAAGAGATTAAACCCGGGGCTAAACAACTCCAGCTCGCCGGAGAAAATATCTTCAAAAGGAGCCGTGATAATCGGATGCTCCAGATCATCGACATAAATGTGGAGGCGGCCCAAGGGGTTGCGGGACCAGATTCGCATGACCGAACCCGGGCCTTTGAGGTCCGCAAGCACGATTCCGCCCTCATAGACTTGCTGGCCGCCGCGGTCATCCGCCGCTCCGCCACTTCGGTCGAAGCTAGAAACTTGCCTGACGTGCCACGGATGCGGAGCCGCCACATGGGCCATCGTACCGTCCAGCCCCAGCTCACGGAGCGGAACCGTCCAGCCGTCCGCGCTTCGACTCGCGAGCACGCTCGACTTCAGGCGTCCAAAACCGGGATCACCCGCACAACCCGCCAAAACCACGCCAACGGCGCAGAATACCAACATCGCTCTTATGGGCATAGGAGTACCCCTCCTCATTATACGCTGTTTCTGTCAATAATTTTATCAGATTATGGATTGGGCCGCAACCCCTTATTTTGGCGCGATACAAAACTGACAGGAGGCGCTTCGCCCAATAGCCTACCGTGGCACGCGGGCGTACATGCCAAGCCCGAAGGCAAGAAACGCTATGTTCGCGAACCAGGTGGCGGTGACCGGCGAAATATGCCCGATATAGCCGAGCGTCTGGGCGGCGGCGAACACGCTGAGGTAGGCGAGGCCCGTGGCGATACTGACCCCAAGCCCCATGGCAAGCCCTCCACGGCGCAGCCGCATCGCAAAAGGGATCGCTAGCCAAACCATGATAAAGCACAGCGCGGGTTTGCCGAGTTTGCCGTGCCAATCCACCTCAAGGCCGGCGGTCGGAATACCGCGCGCGCGCGCCATCTCAATCGTTGCGGCCAATTGGTTGAGCGTCTTGCCGGCAGACGCTCCCTCGGCGTCAAATAACACGTCCGGCCCATAGGGGATCATCGGCGCCGTCTCCTGGCGGATGGCCGCGTGTTCCGCTCCACCGGCTTCGTCGAGGCCATATATCGAATGCGTCCCGTCTTCAATAATCCATTCCCCCGAATCCGGCTCCCAATAAATTCGGTTCGCGGTAATTTCTTCCTCGCCGCCGTCGGCGAAGGTTTGCATGAGAACGCCTTCCCCTGTGTGGGCCAAGCGATTGTATTTCCGGATGTGAACTTTCCAGCCGCCCGGAAGGTTGACCCAACTCACGCCGCCTCGGCCCCCCTGCGTGTTGCGAGAGAAGTAGCGATCTTCCAGGGCTTCGGCGCGCCGCGTAGCGGGGATCCCGATGGTTTCCTCCATGGCGAAGACGCCCAGGGCCAACAGCAATGCGATGGCCACCGGCACACGCACGATGCGCCCCAGGCTGATGCCGCCCGCGAGCATCGCGGTGACCTCGTTGTGCTGGGCCGCGGCGCCGAGCACCAGCAACGAAGAGATGAGCATCGCGAGGGCCGCAACCTGGTACTCGTACACTATCGTGGGAATCGAGCAGAGGTAAAACTCCGCAACACGCTGCCAGGGAATGGCGTGCTCAATAACCGCCGCGCGCCGATCCGTCAGCAGGTTGATGAGAATAAAAATAAGGATGAGCGCCGACAGTGTGCGCGCGAGCGAGGCGAGCAATTGCTTGGCGAGATAGCGATCCAGCGTGGTCATATGCGATCAACCCGCCAAATCAGATACAGCCCCGCCACAAACAAGACCATATTCGGAATCGAGGCGTTGACGATATTCGTGGAGACCGACTTGAGCGAACTCGATTCGGTCAGGACCATCAGGACATAGTAGGCGAGGATGATGCCGAAGCCCATGGCAAAGGTGTAGGAGCGACCGGAACGGCGTGCGCGAACACCCAGCGGCGCGGCGACAAAAGCCACGGCAAAGGCTGCGAGGGGAAATCCGATCCGCTCGCCAATCTCGCGCCGTTCTTTCTCAAGCGCATCCTTCGCCGACTTGGTTCCCGTCTCCTCGTAGGCTGCCGTCAGTTCTCTTTCGCTTTCCACTAGACCCGCAAGGCTCAACATACGTCGCGCGCCGCGCACCTTCTTCGTGCCCGGGGGCTCGACGGGCTTTGTGATGCGAGCGAATTCACCACGCCCCGATTCGCTAACGAAGCCCCCTTTCCCCAACACGATCCTGTGTCCCTTCTCATCCTTCACATACCGGGCGGAGTCGGCGTGATACGTGGTGGTGACTCCTTCTTCGTCCTCTTGGATAAGCACAATATCGTTCAGCGTTAAAGTCTCTGAATCCTTGGAGCCGAAATACACACGCCATCCGCCCACCTCATGCATCACCCCCGCTGGCAACGCGTCCATGGTCATTCGCTTGGGCAGCTCGCTCCCGATGATGTCAAAAAACTTCGTCATGGCCCAAGGCTGCACGCGATCCTGCACAAGAAAACACGCCACACTCAGAAGCGTGCCGCCCACAATCACCGGAGCAATAACCCGCTTAAGCGGAATGCCCGCCGCTTTCATCGCCGTGATTTCGCCCTGTTCGGCGAGGCGGCCGAAGGTCATCATGATCCCGAGCAAGAACGTGATGGGCACCACATAGTAAATAAGACTCGGGAGAAGGAACAAAGCCAAGCGAGAGATGTCGCCAAATTCGATGAGATCCAAGGGCATCTCCGAAGCGCGCCCCCGAATGCCACTCGCCACCCCGAGGAAGCTGACCACAACCAGCGCGACCATCGAGGGTCCGGCGATTTGGAGGAGGATATAGCGGTCGAGGCGTTTCACGGAGTTCGTCAATTCCCTATTAACGCAAATTGGCAGGACGGAGGAGTCAAATATCGAGGGTGGCTATACCGAATGATACCCTGTTTTGGCATACGCGTGCGAGCCATTCTATACACTACGATCTCCCCGATTCGCTCCGGAAGAAGAATCCAACCATCGAGAGCGGGGAGCCTGCTTCCCAATCATAATCGAATGCCCACCACCAAATTATCATTTGCGGATGTGATATCCTGTAATGAGCGTACAATACGGAGGAAACCGTTATGCTGAAAATTGGCTTTGTATTTTCGCTTTCGCTATTGATTCTTGCGGGAGCGATGGCAGACGATGCGGAACCGGGGCAGGATGCGCCGGGAACCGCGCGACACGATAAGAATGGAATTCCACAGATGTGGGGAGGGCCTAAATTGACAGAGATCAAGACGATGGAAGAACTGGACAAGGCGCTCAAGAAATCGGAGGAGTCGCGGGTGTTTATTTTCAAGCACAGCACCGCCTGTCCGATCTCGGCCCGCGCCGCTGCGCGCGTGAGCCAGTACGCCGAAGAAGGAAAAGGGAAGAAGCCGGAGATTTATTGGCTGAAGGTGATTGAGGCCCGTCCTGTTTCAAAAGAGTTGGAAAGCCGCGTAAGCGTCAAGCATAAATCTCCGCAGATGATTCTTCTGGACAAAGGGAAGGCCGTGTGGGATACATCCCACGCCGACATTACCGCGGAGACCATGGACAAGGCGATCGCCGAGAAAAAATAGGGTCCCGCACAATCAACACGGAGAAAGAAGTCAAGACATGCGCGCCCTAGTTTTCGATGGAGAGCCGCGCATCGTCGAGAAGCCCATTCCCAGGCCCGAACCCGGCGAGGCGCTCGTAAAAGTCTTGTCCGCGGGCATCTGCAATACCGACCTCGAAATACTCAAAGGATACATGGGCTTTAGCGGGACGCTCGGCCACGAATTCGTCGGCGTCGTCGAGACCTGTGACAACGAAAACCTCCGCGGGAAACGCGTGGTCGGCGAAATAAACTGCGTCTGCCACAATTGCGATTACTGCGCCCTCGAAATGCCCCACCATTGCCTCAATCGAAGCGTGCTAGGAATCCTAAGCCGAGACGGCGCCTTTGCCGAATATGTGGCCCTGCCCGAAGAAAATTTGCACCTGGTCCCCACGACCATTCGCGACGATGTCGCCGTCTTCGCCGAACCCCTCGCGGCAGCCTTCCGAATCTTAGAGCAAGTAAACATTACCGCCGAAGATCGCGTTATCGTGCTCGGCGACGGTAAACTGGGCCAGCTCATTGCGCAAGTGATCGGCGGCGTAACCCGCAACCTCATCTGCGTGGGCAAGCATGGGTGGAAACTCGAGCTGCTCCAGAAAATGAACATAGCGGTTGCCCATATGGACGACCCCATGGAGCGCGGCGCCGACTACGTGATCGAGGCGACCGGATCGTACATAGGCTTTGCCCGGGCCCTCGAACTGGTACGGCCCGAAGGCGTGGTCATCCTAAAAACGACCGTCGCTCACCCGACCGCACTCGATTTGAGCCTTCCCGTCATCAACGAAGTTAGCATCATCGGATCGCGCTGCGGCCCCTTCCGCCCGGCGCTCGACGCCCTGGCTAAAATGAACGTCGACGTGCGCCACATGGTGACCGAGACCTTCGAACTGCGCGACGGACTTCGCGCCCTGCGCCGCGCATCCGACGCCGACGCCATGAAAATCCTGCTGCACATCTAGTGGTGTGATTCAAAAATAAGAATGCTTATACAAATTGTTCGTACAAACTCCCGGTGCGCATGGGGTTGTGCCGCAAGAAAAGGGACAGACACGTCTCCGCTCGTACCTCGCTTCGCTTGCATCAGTCCCTTTTTTGCATAGTTTCTTGAGAGAAGTTCACAAGACATAATCTCCCATCAGCATGAATCACACCACTAGCCCGGTGAGATAACCGGATTAATCCTTTGAGGCTCTTGGGTCCAAAGCGTCGCGCAGCCCGTCGCCTAGAAAATTCAGGCTGAAGAGGGTCAGGCTCAAGGCGATGCTGGGGTAGATGAGGAGCCAGGGGAATTCTTCCATTTGTTCTTGCCCCTCGCGTATCAGCAATCCCCAGGAGCTCATGGGCGCCTGAACACCCAGGCCGAGGAAGCTCAAGAAGGCCTCAAGGAGCATGACGTTCGGGATGGTGAGGGTCGCGTAGACGATGATGGGGCCCAGGGCGTTGGGGATGAGGTGGCGGGTCAGAATGGTGTGGCTTGGTAAGCCCATGGCGACGGCGGCCTCGACAAATTCTTTTTCTTTGAGGGATCGAACCTGCCCGCGCACGATGCGGGCCATGGTCAGCCATTCGACTGCACCGATGGCGAGGAACAACAAGATGATATTCTTGCCGAAGAAGACCATGAGTATGATCACGAATATGGTGAAGGGCAGCGCGTACATGATGTCGACTATGCGCATCATGAATGAGTCGAGCCGCCCGCCGAAGTAGCCCGCTGCCGCGCCGTAGAGGACGCCGACCAGCAGCGAGACCGCCGTCGCCGCAAAGCCTACCATGAGCGATATGCGACCGCCGTACATGAGCCGGCTCAGGAGATCGCGGCCGAGCCGGTCCGTGCCCAGCCAGTGCTCGGCGTTCGGTGATTGAGCGCCGTATTCCAGGTCTTGTGCGTCGTAGGGGTAGGGCGCGATGGCTGGGGTGATGAGCGCGACGAAGGCGATGGCGCTCAGGGTAATCAATCCGAAGAGGGCGAGCCTGTTCTTCGCCAGTCGGCGCAGGGCGTCTCCCCACAACGAAGCGCCTTCTTCGATGACGATGCCCTCGACGATTTCGCTGGTCGCGGCGCTAGGCATTGCGGAGCCTCGGGTCGAGCCAGGTGTGAATAAGATCGACGAGGAGGTTGAAGAAAAGAATGAGTGCTGCGAAGAAGAGAACCGTGCCCATGACGAGCGTGTAATCGCGGTTGAAGGCGGATTCCACAAATTGCCGCCCAAGGCCCGGCACTTGAAAGATGGTTTCGACCACGAAGGAACCGCTTAGAATGCCCGCGGTGGCCGGACCGAGAAAGGACACGACGGGCGCGATGCCGCCGCGCAAGGCGTGGCGCAGGACGACGCGGGTTTCGCTGAGGCCTTTGGCGCGCGCGGTGCGGATAAAATCGTTGGACAAGACTTCCAACATGCCCCCGCGGGAGAGCCGTGCGATATAGGCAGCGTACATAGCGCCGAGGGTCAGCGACGGCAACACCTTCGAGGCGGGGGTGTTCCACCCGGCGACGGGCAGAAGATCGAAATGGAGGCTAAACACCAACACGAGCAAGGGGCCCAACACGAAGCTGGGCACGCAAATCCCGACCATCGCGAGCGACATGGGAACGTAGTCGCGCAGGCTGTTGGGCTTCAGCGACGCGCTGATTCCGGCCAGTAGCCCGAGGGTTACGGCCACGCACATGGCGTAGAAGCCGAGTTCCAGAGAGTTGGGAAAGCTCATCCCGATCATCTCGTTGACGGAGTAGGACGCGTTCTTGAAGGAGGGGCCGAGATCGCCCCGGGCCAGCCCGGCCAAATAGTCGAAGTATTGCTGATACAACGGAACGCCCATGTTGTAATAGGCTTCAAGTTGCTTGCGAACTTCGGGCGGCACCTCTTTGTCTCGGTCGAAGGGCCCGCCGGGCGCGAGGCGGATCAAGAAGAAGACCAACGTGACGATGATAAAAAGCACCGGTACGAATTCGAGCAACCGGCGTACGATTATTTTGATCATGGGAAATGCTCGCTAAGCAGGTTGCTTATAACTCGCCCGATGCCGCATTGTCGAGACGCAGCTGGTGGTACGCGTAGTACCCGATAAGGTTCGACGTGTAGCCGCGCACACGAGGGTCAATGAGGAAGGGGTGTGTGTAATGGTAAATGGGGATGATAGGCATTTCTTCTATAAGGATGGTTTCGGCTTGGTCAAAGACGCTGTTGCGCTCCGCGGTGTCGCCGATAGCCATCGTTTTGGCAAGCAGTTCATCGTAGGCCTCGTTGCCCCAGCCCGTCCGGTTGTTGCCGCCGTCGGTGATGAAACATTCCAGAAAATTAATTGGATCAATGACGTCGCCAATCCAGCCGCCTGCGGCAATATCATATCCCATGACTGCGTTGCTGGTCGTCGAAAGATATACTTTCCAGTCCTGGTTGGAGAGGGTGACATCAATACCAAGGCTTTTCTTCCACATTTGCTGGATGGCCTCGGCGATAATCCTGTTCTTTTCTCTCGTGGAATAAAGAATATCGACGGTACGGAAGCCTTCGCCGTTCGGGTATCCCGCTTCGGCCAGCAACTTCCGCGCGGCGTCCACATCGTAGCGAACCCGCGCTGAGGGAAGGTAGCCGTTGATATCGGGCGGCGTCAGGAAGGGTGCGGGCATCTCTCCCGCCTGCAAGACCCGCTCGCAGAGCGTATCGCGGTCCAGCGCCATGGCTAAGGCCTGGCGTACGCGCGGATCATCCAAGGGCGGTCGCAGCGTATTGAAGCGATAAAAGTACGTGCCAATCCACGGGTCGATCCGCAACTGCTCCGGATTCTTCGCTTGATACACAGGCACTTTGCTAATGGGGACACCATAGGTGATATGGATCTCCCCGTTGCGGAACATGTGCTCTTCCGTCTGACCATCGGTGATGGGATAAAAATGAATGCCATCATTCTGTATGCCCGCTACGTCCCAATAATGTTCGTTGGGAATGGTCTCGATAATTTCGTTCGGCGACCATCGGGATAATACATAGGGGCCATTTCCGACCAAGTTGCCCGCGCGCGTCCATTTCGAGATGCGATCTTCCTTCGCGCCGAATGCTTCGATGGTCCCTTGGTGTACCGGGTACCAACTGTAATGGGTCTGAAGCGAGAGAAAGTAGGGCGTGGGGTTCTCCAGTGTAACTCGGAGCGTCTGGTCGTCAAGCGCCTCCGCGCCGACCTGCGCAAAATCGCCGATACTCCCTTCGTTGAAGGCCTGGGCATTCTTCATTGGAAAGAGCAAGTACGCGTATTCGCTGGCAAGCGCCGGCGTAAGAATGCGTTCCCAGGCGTAAAGAAAGTCCTTCGACGTCAGCGGGTCGCCGTTGGACCATTTGGCGTCCGCGCGCAGGTGGAAGGTGTAGACCCGTTTATCGTCGGATTCTTCCCAGGTTTCGGCCACCCCTGGCGTGGGGGACAGATCCGTGGTGTCGGCACGTACCAGGCCTTCGAAGAGGGCGAGAAGAATGTGGTGCTCGGGCACCCCAGTCACGATATGCGGGTCCAGGCCCTCGGGTTCCGTGCCATTACCGATGCGGATGATCATCCCGTCTGCACCGGGCTCGCCGCCACATCCGGCGATGGCCAAGCATCCGGCTAAGAGTATGCATATCTTTGGGACATCGCTTATACGTTTCACTGAGATCCTTTCCGGAGGTCAAAAGCTTGGAGCATTATAACTACTCGCCGCGCGTGGTGAAACCGTGAGGCTTTGGCGCGTCCGTCGGCCGCGACCGAGAGGCCCAGAGTGGTCGCTCCCGCAGGTGTTTCCGGGCGCCTAATTTCGGGATCTGCAAAAAAGTCTCGGACAATTATTATCCATAAGGCATGATATTTCCTGACACATCATTGCTAATCAGAGCGCGCCGCGCGGGTTGAACCAAATTTCGTCGTTTGCTATATTTCGCTATTGGGGCGGTCGTGCGCCGGTGAACTTTTGGCGGACGTCGGTGTTAAAGGGGCAGAAAGTGGGTCTTTCGCCCAAATCGAGGACGATTACAAGGTAATCGGAATTCAGCACGGTCGTACGGCCATGTTCTTCGCGCGGCGATTCCAAAAGCAGGGATTGTTAAGCCTGTCAATACAAAAGATTTGACCACGATATATAATGCGTATTAAAGTCGGCGGCTGTACCGAACAACGATGGTGGATGATTCACAGGCTTCGGCCCGGATCGTTCCGGTCGTTTAAACCATGCAAGAGGAAATATAGAATTAAATCGATGAGTGTACCGATCACCGTCGGGCTGTTCTTCGGTCTTCTTATGGTGGGTGGGAATCCCGCTTTTGGGGCGAGTATCAGCGGTACCATTGTTTATGAAGGCAAAGTGCCCAAGCTACGACCCATTCCGATGGACGCCGACCCAATCTGTGCGAGCGAACATACCGAAACGGTGCGGCTGGAGATCTTGGTTTTAGGCGAAGGGCAAACCCTGGCCAATGTGTTTGTCCACGTCAAGGGGGGCCTTCCGGAGAAGGTGTATCCCAGCCCGGCCAACCCCGTGGTTATTGATCAGGTGGGGTGCATATACTCGCCTCATGTCTTTGGTATTCGAGTCGGGCAGCCTCTTGATATGCTGAATTCCGACGCTACGCTCCATAATATACGCGCGATGCCCAAGGTAAACCGGGTTTTCAACATCGCTATGCCGAAAGGGAAGAGGACACGCAGGAAAGTTTTCAACAAAGAAGAGTTTATGTTTCCAATCAAGTGCGACGTGCATCCCTGGATGGGGGCTTGGTGCGCGGTGATGAGCCATCCTTTTTTCGACACGACGGGCATAGACGGTAAATTCACGATCGAGGGGCTGGAGGCGGGAACCTACGAAATTGAGGCATGGCACGAGCGTCTTGGCACGCGGACCGCCATCGTTTCGGTCACCGCCGATGAAACCAAGACCATCGATTTCGCCATTTCCAGACCCTCGAGATAGCCTCTGCGACGGTCCCCGTGGCAACCAAACGAAAAGGCAAATAGGGAATAATTATGCCGATTGAAAAGCACGGACATGATCACCCGAAACTTAGTTGGTGGCGAACCTACGTTTTTGCCACGGATCACAAGACCATCGGGATTCAGTACGGGTTGACGGCCATGTTTTTCATGTTTTTTGGCTTTGGCCTGATGCTGCTCATGCGCTGGCAGCTCGCCTATTCCGGGAAGCCCGTTCCCCTGCTCGGCCGCTTGTTCGGCGAGGACAGCGCCTTTTTCCCCGATGGAATTGTGATGCCCGAGATGTACAATCAACTCGGCGCCATGCACGGCACGATCATGGTTTTCATGGCTATCGTCCCAATCGTTGTAGGCGCTTTCGGCAACTACATGGTCCCTCTTCAAATAGGGGCGCCCGACAGGGCCTTCCCGCGATTGAACATGGCCCGTTACTGGTGCTACCTTGTCGGCGGCGTCATCATGCTCGCGAGCTTCTTCGCTCCTGGCGGCGCGGCGAGTTCCGGTTGGACCTCCTACGCGCCTCTTTCCGTCATCGCCACATCGGGCCAGACCTATTGGCTTATCGGAATGATAGGCCTCATCACCTCGTCGCTTTTGGGCGGCATCAACTTCATCGTCACCATCATTCAGCTCCGCGCCAAAGGCCTGACCTTCATGCGTCTGCCCTTTTTCGTTTGGACACAGTTCGTCACGGCGTTTTTGCTCGTCCTGGCTTTTCCGCCCCTTGAAGCTGCCGCAGTATTACAGCTCATGGATCGCCTATTCGACACAAGCTATTTCCTACCCTCCGGCTTGGTGATCAGCGGCGAAATACTTAACGTAGCCGGGGGCGGAAGCGCCCTGTTATGGCAGCACCTTTTTTGGTTTCTGGCCCATCCCGAAGTCTACGTCCTGATCCTGCCGCCCTTTGGCATTGTAGCGGAGGTCATCGCCAACAACACACGCAGGCCTCTGTGGGGGTATCGCTCTATGGTCTACTCCCTCGTCTTCCTCGGATTCATGTCGTTCGTTGTCTGGGCTCATCACATGTATCTGACGGGAATGGGTACGGCGCTGAGCGCCTTTTTCCAGACCACCACGATGATAATCTCTATACCCTCTGTCGTCATCCTGACGGCACTGGTGATTTCCTTATGGGGCGCCTCAATCCGATTTACCGTCCCCATGTTATTCGCCTTGGCTTTCCTACCCATGTTCGCTATCGGCGGTCTGACGGGCCTCCCGCTGGGACTCAACATGCCCGATATTGCCCTGCACGACACCTATTACGTTATCGGTCACTTCCATTATGTTGTCGCGCCAGGCAGCACCTTTGGCATCTTCGCCGGCCTTTACTATTGGTTCCCCAAGATTACGGGCCGAAAGATGAATGAGACCTTGGGGAAGCTCCATTTCTGGCCTACTCTGCTTTTCATGAATTGCGTATTTATGCCCATGATGATACAGGGATTTGCAGGCGTTTCTCGTCGCCTTTACGATGGGGGAGCGTCCTACGCCCACGCCCAAGACGTCCTCTACCTGAACAAATTCATGACTCATTCGGCCTTTGGCCTTGCCTTCGTCCAGCTTTTCTTCATCGTCAATCTGTTTTGGAGCATGAAGTATGGGGCGAAAGTGTCGCGGAACCCCTGGGACGGAACGTCCTTAGAATGGGCGGCACCCTCCCCGCCGTTGCCTCATGTTAATTTCGAATCCCTCCCCGTGGCGCATCGTGGTCCTTACGAATATAGCGTCCCCGGGGAGAACGAAGACTTTACCCCCCAATTCCAGGCTGACAAGGAGAGCTAATTTAGTATGGACACTATTCCCTACACCACCGAAGTCCACCCTGAGACGGGACTGTATAACGGCAAGCTGGGCGTGTGGATTTTTCTGGCCTCGGAAGTCATGCTCTTTGGCGCCCTGTTCTCCACCTTCGTGTTTCTGCGCGTGGGCGCGGACGACTGGCAAGGCATGCAGACGCAAGCAGCGCTCAATCTTCCGATTGGCACTATCAACACCTTCGTCCTCATCACTTCCAGTATTACTGTGGTCCTGTCCTGGGCCTCGCTAATCGAGAAGGATTTCAGCAAGTTCCGTCGCTATTTCGGTGCCACAGTTGCCTTGGCGCTGCTGTTCCTGATTTTCAAGTCTGTCGAGTACTACCAAAAATTCAGCCACGAAGCGTACCCGGAGAACAACAATTTCCTTGCGGTTTACTTCACCTTGACAGGGCTACACGCGCTGCACGTCATCGGCGGAATTGTGGTAATCGGCTATCTCCTTGGGCCTGGCGCCAAAATGTGGCACACCGAACCGGAACGATATACGAACCGCATAGAAGTCACAGGGTTGTATTGGCACTTTGTGGACCTGGTGTGGATCTTCCTGTTTCCAACGCTCTATTTGATGTAAACCAGAACGCAGGGGTGTGGAGGACCGATACGATAATGAGCGATCACGCTGAAGACATTAAGAAACAAGTGAGGCTGACTATTGCGATCTTTGTCGCCCTGTTGGTGCTGACGGTCGTCACGGTCGCGGTGAGCAAACTCTCGATGGGTGTGACCACCGGCATCGTGGTCGCCTTGGCGATTGCCACGGTAAAAGGCTCCCTCGTGGGTGGTTTTTTCATGCACTTGGTATGGGAAAAACGAACCATTTACGCCGTGTTGCTCATCGCGGGATTATTCTTGATACCCATGTTGGGCCTCATACTCTGGCACTACTACGATCCCATAAACGGTACCGTTGTCGCCCCGATGCTGCCTGCAGTCACACACGAACAGACCACTGAAAGCCACTAAATATGTCACTCAAAAGTTTCCATGTGATCTTTATATCCCTCTCGGTCCTGTTGACCGTCGGCATGGGGATTCTGTCCCTGCGCATCTATCTCGAAGCACGGGCGCCCAGCCAACTTGCATGGAGTCTTCTCGCTTTCGGCGCTGCGCTGGCACTGGTGATCTACGGGCGGCGCTTCCTCAGGAAGCTCAAGAATGTGAGCTACCTATGAGAATTTCAGCCGCTCTTTTTTTCAGTAGCCTGGTCTGGTTTCCGCGTGACGCGCTGGCCTGTGCCACGTGCTACGGTGACCCCGATGCAGTCCAGACCCACTCCATGAACATGGCAATCTTTACTTTGTTGGGGGTCATTGGCACCGTACTCTTTCTGTTAACGGCCTTCTTTGTGTTTCTCATGATCCGCACGAAGAGAGTGGCCACGAAAAATAGCGAGACACAGGAATCAAACCCCATGGACGTAGGTCAACTTGTGGAGGCAAACGCCCATGAGTAAGCTACTAGGAATTCCGCTCCTGGCTTCCGAACATGGAGGACAGATCGACCAGGTCAACCTCCTCATCCACTTTATCATGTTGGTTCTGTTCGTCGGCTGGGGTTCATTTTTCGTATATGTCCTTGTTCGCTTTCGCAAATCCAAGAACCCGACTGCAGACTACCGCGGCGCGACTGGACACACCTCAAGCTACCTTGAAGTCATCGTGGCCATCGTCGAAGCCGTTCTGCTACTCGGGATATCGATTCCGTTCTGGGCAGCTCGAATTGACACCATGCCCGGGCCCGACACTGATCCCCTTCATGTGCGTGTGGTGGCCCAGCAGTTTTCGTGGAATATTCACTACCCCGGCCCGGACGGAATCTTCGGCCGCAGCAGCGTCACCCTCGTGGACGATCAAATCAATCCCATTGGGCTTGACCCAGATGATCCCGATGGTGAAGACGACATCACTGTGATTAACCAGCTTTATCTTCCGGTGGATCGGCCCGCCATCATCCACCTGAGCACCAAAGATGTCATTCACTGTTTCTCATTGACAGAGTTTCGCGTG
Organism: Candidatus Hydrogenedentota bacterium; assembly: GCA_029937645.1. Classification (GTDB taxonomy): domain Bacteria; phylum Hydrogenedentota; class Hydrogenedentia; order Hydrogenedentales; genus JAPYPO01. The sequence goes on along the minus strand of JAPYPO010000012.1, from coordinate 2,663 downwards.
AAACAAGACATGATCCCCGGTATGAGCATTCCTGTTTCATTCGTCCCCACAATGACCACGGCCATGATGCGGGAGATTCAGGGCGACGAAACTCGCAACTTTGAAATTGCGTGCGCCCAGCTATGCGGTCTGGCACATTACCGCATGCGCGGGGCCGTCATGGTCGTTCAAGAAGACGAGTTCGAAACCTGGCTCGCTGAACGGCTCGAGGAAAAGCGCGAATTCGAAGGCGACTATCTATAGCGCAGCCCGTATACCTCAACGGTTTTCTACCGCGATGGCGGATCTGGATGTGCCCCGCGCCTTTGCGGCTAGGCGCGGCAAAACAGCGTAGCATCCAATCGCTTTTAACTCCTTCGGGCTTCCGCGTTCTTTATAGCGTGAATTCGTTGCTGCCGCATCCTGCCATCGCATAGGGTCGAGCCGAGGATTCTACATGAGCGAGACATCTCACAGAGTTTACTTGCCAACTTCCGATTTCTGTTTCGTTTGTGGTGAGGACAACCAAGCTGGGCTTCAGACGCGATTCTATGTCGACGGCGATTCGGTATGCGCGGCGCTACGGCCGCGGGAGCATCACTGCGGCTACCTCAAAGTGGTCCACGGCGGGGTGATCGCCGCGATCATCGACGAATGCATGGGGTGGGCAGCGGCCCGCGCCATTGGCCGGATGTGTCTGACGGCGGAATTGAACCTTCGGTACGTGCGGAACCTCTCGACCGACCGCGAGTACACGGTCGTCACCGAGGTGACCAAGTCCAACCGGCGCCTGGTCCTCGCCAAGGGGGTAATCGTGGATTCGGAAGGGGCCGAATACGCTAGGGCCGAGGGGAAATTCTCGCCGATGAGCCCCGAAGAAACGGTAAAAGTCGACGGTATGCTCATCTACCGCGGCGGCGAAGAGCGCCTCTTCGACGGCTTACGAGGCGACGCTGAATAAGTCAAGAAGTTAGACCGACGCGGGCCCGGGGAACTGTTCGCGTAACACGCGTTTCAAGACCTTGCCGGTGAGATTCCGTGGAATCTCTTCGACGAATTCCACCCCCTTCGGCGTTTTGAACGGGGCCAGCTTTCCTTTGCAATGGAGAAGGACATCGCCTTCGTTGAGCGTGTCGCTGCTCCGCACCACCACGGCGATCGGGGATTCGCCCCACTTCTCGCTGGGCTGCCCGATGACCGCAACCTCGACGACGTCGGGGTGGGTTAAGATGATATTCTCAATCTCTGCCGGGTACACGTTTTCCCCTCCCGAGATGACCATGTCCTTCGTCCTGTCCTGGATGTAAATGAATCCGTCTTCATCCATCGTCGCCACATCGCCGGAATAAAGCCATCCATCCACGATGGTTTCCGCCGTGGCCTCGGGGCGATTCCAATATTCCTTCATGAGGTGCAGCCCGCGAATGATAACTTCGCCCGGTTCCTCCGGCTTCACATCCTTGCCCTCTTGATTCACCACGCGCACATCCGTATGGAAGAACGCCTTGCCCGTAGAACCCGCCTTGCGCAACGCATCGTCCGGGCTGATGAGACAGGCCGGCCCGCAGGTCTCGGTCAGCCCGTACACCTGATGAATCTCGATATCCAATTTTTCGTAGGCCTCAATCAGACTCACGGGAACGGGCGATGCGCCACTCATGATCCAGCGCACCGAGGACATGTCGTACTTTTCCTTATTGGGAACTTGCAGCATGAAATTAAGCATGGCGGGCACAAGCAGCATCGTCGTGATTTTCTCCTCCTGTGCGAGCCGCCACGTGACCTCTGGGTCGAAGGCTCGCAGGACGATGAAGGTATGCCCGCCGTAAATGGCCCCGGTTATCGGCGTCAGGGCACCCACATGGTATAGCGGCAGCGCCACCATGGTGCGATCCTTAAATCGCACTTCCGAGGTGGCCGCCATCGTGATGCACGCCCAGATGGCGGTCATATGCGTGTGGACCGCGCCTTTCGGAAGGCCCGTTGTGCCCGAGGTGTACATGATGTAGAGCAGGTCGTCGTCCGATGCTTCCGCATCCGGCTCCGCATCGGAGGCCGCCGCGTGCAGTTCTCCATAATCGAGGGCGTAGTCGGGAAGGGCCGCGCTGTCCCCCACATGAATCCAACGCTCAAGGAGCGTCGATTCCGATCCGCCTGCGTGCAGCTCGCCCGTCTGTTCCGAAAATTCCGTGCCGAAAAGGATTGACGTGGATCCGCTGTCTGTGAGGATGAAGGACAACTCGGCGGGTACGAGCCTCCAATTCAGCGGAACAGCGACGGCCCCAATCTTGGCGAGCGCGAAGAAACTTTCCACAAACTCCACGCTGTTCATCATCAGCAATGCGACCCGGTCTCCCTTGCCAATTCCGAGACTTTTCAGCATGTGGGCGGTGCGGTTCGAACGCGCGTTGAGTTCCCGGTAGGTGTACCGTGCGCCCGAATCGCCATCCACGTACGATTCGAGAGTCGGGTTCAGATGGGCGCGCTTCGTCAAGAATAGCCCTACGTTGTTCTTCATATATTAGTCCCCGGTTTTTCCACGCCATCTATAGCCAACCATTCCAGCCATTCTATACCAAACACCACAGGGATTCTCCGTGCTACTAACCGTCAGAATCTTGTTTTCTTAGCAAGTTTTTCGAGTGGCGATTCTTACAAGTCCTTTGAGAACAAGGAGAAACCGG
>JAPYPO010000416.1 GCA_029937645.1 Candidatus Hydrogenedentota bacterium | reverse complement strand
AAGGTGAAGGTGAAGGTGAAGGTGAAGGTGAAGGTGAAGGTGAAGGCGAAGGCGAGAGAGATATTTCCGTCGATCCCCCGCAATTCAATTTTGGCATTGTTGTTCTCGGAAACTCCGAATCGGGAAGCGTAACAATCACGAACACCGGAAACACGATACTTCAGGGCTCAGCCTCGACGGCTCCGCCCTTCTCCATCGATGCTGGACAGTCCTACACTATATTCCCAAGCAGTTCGCATCAGGTTTCCCTGCGCTTCACACCAACCGATGGCGGGACGGTCGGCGGTGTCCTGTCGCTCACGGGAGGCGGAGGGGCAACGGTACCCCTCATTGGCACAGCAACTGTAGAGGGTGAAGGGCCTGAGCTATGCGACATTCTCGACGAAATCGATACACAGTTCGAAATGCTCAAATCCGATTTCGCAATCACCGACTCAGACTATGACGGCGACGGTTTACCCGAGGAATTCGCGGTAGCGTTGGTGAAATTCGCGTGCAACTTGCCATCAGAAGAGGGCTTAGGAGCCGCCACCCTAAACGCCTTCGACATCAACCGAGTCGCCTTGGCAAGCGAAGCAAACTTCAACCAAATCGAACCATACCGGCACGCCCTGGCCGTCTTGCTACTCATCAGCGCCGATACCCAAGACGAACTCATACGAATCCTTGCCCGCGGCGATGTCGTTCTGGCGGGAACGTATGAGTCCGTGCGCGAATCGGCGGGCCTCTTCCTGCCGTCTTCCGTACCAGGCTTACGCTTAACGCAAGCCTACGAAGTCTTCGACAATTCCGTAAAATCCGCCAACGAACCCTATTCCGCCACCGGCGATTTCGATGGCGATGGGGCCACCAACCTCAGCGAATACACGGCCTTTGTAATCGGCAACGGAGGGGACATTCAAAGTTTCCTGAACGCCGCCACGGATACCACGGTACTGCCGTCCCCTAGTGAAGGCGAAGGAGAGGGCGAAGGAGGACCTGTGGGCTGTGCAGCGGGCGAGGGAACGTCCCAAACCGTTCTAGTAGGCAACGGAATACTATTCGCCTTGCTTACAGCGTGCTTGCTGTTACTCCCAGCAGGCAGGCGCAAAGAATAAGACCAGGCAGGCGCAAGGAATAAGACGAAGCCAACGGCGGATTCTATCCGTACCACGGGTACGCGATCCCTTTCGCAGACGATCTACGCCTTGACCTAATTGCTACTCCCCGACCCAATTGGGCGAGCGTTTCTCTCGGAATGCAAGCATGCCTTCCTGGCCTTCTTCCGAGGCAAAATGCTTTGCGCTCCACGGCGCGGTTTCAGCGAACCCGTCTTCACGCGAAAGGAGCGGCACCCGGCGCACCAGCTTCTTCGCTTCCGACACCGCATTGGGCGCGCCCAGGCAAATCATATCAATCTCCTCCGCCACAGCGGCCTCAAGCGTATCGCGCGGCACAGCGCGGTGTATCAAACCCATGCTGACCGCCTGCCCTGCCGTAAACTTTTCGCCGGTCAAGAACAGTTTCATCCCGTGATGCGCCCCCAGCTTTGGTAGGCATACAACAGATATCACCGCCGGAATAACACCAATGCGCACCTCACTAAAACTGAACAGCACATCGTCGACCGTCACCGAAATATCCACAGCGCCCACGATCCCCAATCCGCCGGCAAACGCCGGGCCATTCACAGCCGCAATGACGGGCTTAGGGTTATCCTGAATCTGAGTGAGAAGCTGCGGATACGTGATGGCACGGGCACCCGTTTCCAGGCCGCGCTTCGCCTTGAGATCCGCGCCGGCGCAGAATGCGGGCGGCGCTCCCGTGATGACGACACAGCGAACATTGTCGTCCTCATTGGCCGCCAGAATATGGTCATACGTTTCCGAAATCAGCGTCGGCGACAGCGCGTTGCGCCTCTCAGGCCGATTCAGGGTGATCCAAGCGCCACCGTTGCGAACCTCATATAAAGTTTCTTCTGTTGATGCCATGAGTTTCCTTCCTGTTATTTTGCCAATGTTGAGCAAACGATATGCAATGACATCATAGGGTTCAGCGCGAAGGCTGATCAATAGGGAACAACCGACAGCGGTCCCCATCCTTGATTCGGCACCCCGTTTTTTGATTAACTCTCCTGATACGGTTCTTAAGTTTTTGCCAATATCGTAGCGGACATAGTTGAGCGCCGCCGGGGGGGGAGGCGATGAAAATTCGCAACGTCAAGTATACCTATTTCTTACTCATAGCCGCGCTAACAGCGCTTGCGCAACTCGTTTCCCCGCCGCCCGCCCACGCTGCCGAGGACGGAGAATGGCCTGCCTACGGCGCGAACCGCCACAACACGAAATACCTTCCCCTCGATCAGATCAACACGAACAACATCAACGAGGTGCGCGTCGCCTGGCAATGGGAGTCTGCGGACGAACCGATTGAGAAAGCGAGCCCCCGCCTCCAAGTCACCGTCTTCCAAGGCACACCCATTTTCATCGACGGCCTCCTCTACACCAGCACGTCCATGAGCCAAGTAGCTGCAATCAACCCCGCCACCGGAGACACCGTCTGGGTTCACGACCCGGAAAGCCACAAGGCCGGACGCCCTCTAAATTGGGGGTTCATCAATCGCGGCCTGGCGTATTGGACCGATGGAACCGAAAGGCGCATCTTCATCGGTACCGGCGACGGACGCCTCATCGCCGTCGACGCGAAAACCGGCGAGCCGTTTAGCGATTTTGGCGAAAACGGCGCGGTCGATATGAAAGACGGATTGACCCACCGGCAAATTAGCATAAGTTCACCGCCCATCGTTTGTCGCGACGTCGTCGTAGTTGGTTCGAACATGCCCGATGCCGCCCGGGCGCAGCGTTCGCCCAAAGGACAAATCAAAGCCTACGACCTGCGAACAGGCGAACGACGCTGGACCTTCAACATCGTTCCCGAAAAGGGCGAATACGGCTACGACACCTGGCACGATGGTTCGGCAGACTACACCGGCAACGGCAACGCATGGAGCATCATGAGCGCCGACGAAGATCTCGGTTACCTCTACATCCCCACCAGCAGCGCCACCAACGACTTCTACGGCGGGCATCGGCTTGGCGATGGACTATTCGGCCAATCCATTCTGTGCCTGAACGCCGAGACGGGGGAGAGGGTGTGGCACTATCAACTCGTCCATCACGGACTATGGGATTATGATCTGCCCGCTGCCCCTATCCTCTGCGACATCACCGTAGACGGAAAATCCATCGAAGCCGTAGTTCAGATCACCAAACAGGGATTCTGCTTCGTCTTCGACCGCAAGACAGGCGAGCCCGTATGGCCCATCGAGGAACGCAGCGTACCGGCATCAGACATACCGGGAGAACAGCCCTCACCCACCCAACCCTTCCCCACCAAACCACCACCCTTCGAGCGCCAGGGGTTTTCGGAAGACGATCTCATAGACTTCACCCCCGAGCTGCGCGCCCAGGCCCTCAAGTTAGTTGAAAGCTTTCGCGTCGGCCCTCTCTACACTCCGCCATCGCTCGAAGGGACCCTTCAAGTTCCCGGCACCAGCGGCGGAGCCAATTGGGGGGGTGCCTCCTTCGACCCTGACACCGGCATGCTCTATATCCCATCCATCAGCAGCTTTGTCATCGTAAAATTGATTGAGCCCGACGCATCCCGATCAGACCTGCGTTACGTTGGGAGGCGGGTCAATAAATTCGAAAACTCCATAGACCTTCCCCTCTTCAAGCCCCCTTACGGTCGCATCACCGCAATTGACCTTAACCGCGGCGAGTTGGTTTGGCAAATCGCCCATGGCGATGGCCCCCGCGACCATCCCCTCCTGAAAGATCTCGACCTGCCGCCCCTGGGCCATCAGGGACGCGCCGGCCCGCTCCTCACCAAGACGCTCCTCTTCGTGGCCGATGGTACCG
>JAPYPO010000415.1 GCA_029937645.1 Candidatus Hydrogenedentota bacterium | reverse complement strand
CGGCGGGCACTCCAGTCACCCGCGTCTTAATCGATTCTCCCCTCGCCTCGACGCGAAAGTGATTCCACTCATTCTGCTTAAAGGCCTTCCGCGCGTTGGGTTTTTCCTCGAGGTCGTATAACCATCCGCGCCGCCCTTCGTCGTAAATGCCGCCGCTCCATGCGCGGTCGGAGGGGTCGATTTCTACTTGATAGCCGTGGACGCGGAAATTTCTGTATTCGGCATAGCTGTTGCTTCGAATCTGCACGCCGGAATTCATCTCGGGATGCACCTTGAACTCCAATTCAAGAATGAAGTTGCCGTAGATTTCATCCGTGCACAAGAAGGTATTGGAAGAACCCGCGACCGTGGTGCCGACGACCATGCCATCTTCCACATGATAGGTCGCTGTGCCGCCGCGTTTCGTCCAACCATTAAGGGTTTTACCATCGAAAATGTTCTGCCAGTTTTCGTCTGCCATTTTAGAAAATATCCTTCATCGCTTATCGAGCGGGTTAGGCGTCCAACGTCCAGGATCCGCGCATGTCCCGCCCGAGGAGAGCATTAGCCTCCGCGTCGCCGGGGAAGCGCTCCGTCTCCGGATCCCACTTCACCGTCCGGCCCAGGCGCATGGCGATGTTCCCGAGACTGCATACCGTTGACGAACGGTGGCCGATTTCCGCATCGCAGATGGGCGTTTCGCGAGACCGCACGCAGTCCACGAAATTTCGAAAGTGGTTCTTGCTCTTGTAGAGATGAATTTCCTTCTTGCCAATGGGCTCCTCAAGGATGGATGCAGGCTCCGCGCGAATCCGGTTGCGGTCCACATAGACCGTTCCTTCGGTGCCTTCGAAGGTCATGCCGAAATAGCCCGTCTTACACGTGAGCTTCACGCCATCGGCATAAGTGCATTCGAAGAAGACCTTCGTGGCTGTCGTGAATAGGCCTGACTTCGGGAATTCCGCGTTGCCGCGAATCTCGACCGGACCCGAGTCATCCATGCCAAGTCCCCATTGGGCAATATCAATATGGTGCGCGCCGAAATTGGTGACTTGTCCGCCCGAATAGTCAAGAAGAAAGCGAAACTCGTAGTGGCAGCGCTGATGGTGATACTCAGCCCAGGGTGCCGGCCCGAGCCATAAATCGTAATCAAATCCTTTGGGCACCGGTTCGGGGGACCACGTAGGCTCGGCGAAACGATTGTTCTGCGGGATGCCCATGTTGACGTACTTAAGGGTGCCGAGTCGTCCACTGCGGGCCAATTCGCAGGCGAGGCGGAAGCGGTCGTCTGACCGTTGCTGACTTCCGGTCTGGAGGATCACGTCGTGTTTCTTGACAGCATCGACCAGCGCGCGACCTTCTTCGATGGACCACGCCAGCGGCTTCTGTACGTACGCATCCTTGCCATTCTTAATGGCGTCAATCGCGGCCAACACGTGCCAGTGATCCGGCGTCGCGACGATGACCGCATCGATATCCTCGCGCGCGTTGAGTACGCGGAAGTCGTTGTATCCCGAGCAATCAGTGTTGCTGTATTTTTCGTTGACGATTCTCTGGGCTTCTTCACGGTGGCCCGCATCCACATCGGCGACGGCGACCATCTGCACGTCGGGGAACCGCATGCACTCATTCATATTCGTCGTGCCTTGGAGTCCGCTACCGATTATGCCCATGACAATGCGTTCGCTTGCGGCGACCGCCTTACCGCGACCCAGCGCGGAAGCTGGGACGATGGAAGGAAAAACCGAAGCGGTCCCCAGGGCCGTCGCGCCTTTGATAAATTGCCTACGATTCAGTTTACGCGCGCTCACAATGCTTTCCTCCTGGGGCTCGTCGGTGTCCTGAAGAAGACAGTATGGGGAAGTGAGGCCGTGCTGTCAACGAGCTACACGTTACGAGAATGAGACAAAACTTCTTATCCGCACCATGCCTGCATCTTTTGCGTGTTGGTGTATAGCGCATACATGGATTGACTGGCGGCCATGAAGAGCCGATTGCGTTTAACGCCGCCGTTTACACCCCCGCTCACCTGACGACGGGCCTTGCGGGTCTTCAAGATAGAATGCGACCGACAACCAACCCACGGCCCCAACCCACGCCGAAATTTCCGCGCCCGAAGAAAACCAAACCACGCTCAATCTAAAAGTCTCGTCCGACCTCCGGGCCTGGGTGGAATCAAAGCGGCGGCGCGTCGATAAAGGCGGGCGCAGGTGCGCGAGTCGGTCGGTTCGGTCGACGGTTCAAATCCGTCCCCCGGTACCATGTATAATAAGGACGCTGCATGGGGCCAAGAAGCTCCTTTACCCGGCTGGTGGCCGCTCGGCGGGATCCTCAATTCTACCCGGTAATTTGCCGTATGATTTGAACGTCGTCACTCCGACGCGGGCATGCCGCAACTACAAGCCAAGACTAACCCGAATACCATCGCGCAGACTACATGAACATGGTGAGCAAGGGGCAGTGGCCCTCGATGGCCGCCACCGGAGTCCCGCGACCGAGCGCAATCATGCGCTCACAGCCCAGTGGCTTTCGGGCGGACGCAGTCGCCTTATATGGGTGGCGAAACGGAGGGAGCAGTCATGCTCAAACGCAAACCAAAATCAAAACCCCAATGGATATACCACTGGAGGATTTCTGGCGTCGAGGGTAATGAAGAGGGATATTGCCTCGAAGACGCGGCACCCGATTTTGTTTTGTTGGCGATGAATGACCATTCATGCGAAAAAGTCGAGTACGAAATTGACGAGGACCGCTTTATGTGGGAGCGGGAATCGGACCGCCGAAAGCCTGACGGAAACAGAAGAGCCCGCACCGACGACTGATTCTACGGCTAACCTGCCTGTGGCGACACGCTGAAGAATGTGCGGTCGATCATTTACGAGATACGGTTAATTGAACATGCACCCCGACAGAGCAAAGTGGAACGAAAAATACTCCAAGACAGGACCACAAATATTTTCGAAAGACCCGTCAAAATGGCTCGTCGCGCACGAAGAACTCTTGGCCGAACACTCGAAGGGTAAGGCTCTGGACCTGGCTTGTGGATTGGGAAGGAACAGTTTTTTTCTCGCAGAGCTCGGTTTCGAGGTGGACGCCGTCGACATCTCTGACGTAGCCATACAAAGGCTAGAAGGGCAAGTGGATAGGAGGAAGCTGACGATCACGCCCAGGCAGGACGACATCGAAAGCTGCGAACTCCCGGTCGATGGGTATCAAGTTATCGTCTGTTTCAACTTCTTGGAGCGCGGCATTTTCCCGAAGCTTGTAGACGCCTTGGCGTCCGACGGGCTGCTCCTGTTTGAAACGTTCACCCATGATCACATCGACGTGCTTAAAAAGAAATTTCCTCGGGATTTTGCGCTGAAAATAGGTGAACTTCGGCACTCATTTCCAGCGTTGGAAACGCTCGCGTATCGCGAGGAAATCGTTTCCGAAAGGGGCAGCGAGGCTGCCGTGGCGAGTATAGTCGCGCGGAAATTCGCAGCGAAAGAATAAGCGTACGTATACAATCAACAATGCGCGTACACCTGTAACCCGGATCTGTATCTTCACAGGAAAGAAAATATGTTTACATCTCGTGAAACGCTCCGAATGTACTACTGCGTTGCCTGGGTGGCGATGGGGATGCTCCAGGGCGCGGAGGCGGAAGTTGAAAAGCGAAACGTCATTCTCTATGTCGTCGATGACCAGGGCATGGAGGACGCTGGTTGTTATGGCAACCCCGTCATTCGAACGCCGGGTCTGGACCGCTTGGCGGCCTCCGGCACGCGCCTGACCCATGCGTTTTGCACGACCCCCTCGTGCAGCGCAAGCCGCTCTGTCATTCTGTCCGGCTTGCACAATCATGCGACCGGCCAATATGGCCACGCGCACAGTTTTACCCGGATTTCCCATTTGGAAGAGTCATCTTGAGATCCGCCGGCATCGATT
>JAPYPO010000414.1 GCA_029937645.1 Candidatus Hydrogenedentota bacterium | reverse complement strand
TTGAAACCTGCTCGCGATGGCCGCGAGCGGGTGCATATGGGAAATGTCGGTCAAGGGGAAATAGGGTCCATGCTTATTTCCCTTTCCGAGGCTCCGCTTCCAGTCTCTCCAGAACGCTGAGTTTCTCTCGGATTGCCTTCTCCTCCGCTTTCAGCATCTTCAGTTCGCGGTTGAGTGTTTCTGTCTTCTCGTGTTGCTCGATGTCGACTATAACGTCAAGACATTCTACCAGCGCCCGAATCTCCTCAACCTTCGCGGGCGTATCCGTGACCAAGAGGTGGCCGCTTCGCGCATCGAACTTCACCGTACCCGATTCGCTCAGTAGGAGGGTGACGGCCGGAAGCAAGTTGGCTTCTTTCGCGTACTTGACCTGGATCGCTACTTTATAGGGTGGAATCGCCAGCTCTTCCGCGTTTCCTTCGATGCGCTCCCGTCTCGCATTAACCGCTTCGTCCCACGTCGTGATACGGAAGCCGTCGTCCTCTCTGACAAATCCCAACCCTTGCATTCGTAATATAGCCTCCATACCCCGGCCCAAGGGTATCTGCTTTATGGTGGCCGATACCCTGACATCCATTGGGAGATCGGTAACGACCTTCACTTCGCCCAAGTCTTTGAGGATTTGTACAATATTCTCAAGCGGCATTTCCCTAAACTTCAAATTTACAACTTGACGGAGCGGATCTTCCTCGGCGCTCAGATGCGCGTTGAATAACGTGGAAGGCGGCTCCTGTGCGCTGGGGGAGCTGTTGCCTGGTTTAGCCAACGGCTTACTTGGTGCTCCACTCTTCTGTTGCTCCATTCGTGCCAGACGCCGCAGTTCATCCTCCTGTATTGCCTGTGCCTCTGTTAATTTTACCTCCAAGTCGGCAACGGCAGGCTGGCGTGGTTTGTGCAACAGCTTGCCATCGCCGACAAGCGTAATATCGTTTACGGAAAGATTGTGGCCACCAATGCTCTGGACGATTTGCAGGACCGCCGCGATTTCTCCATCCGAGAGAGAGCGGGTGACGTCTAGGGTCACGGCGGCTTCGGAACGCTGTTGTTGGCGCGTAAAAAACTCTTGAGGGGCTTCCCTGATAAATACTTTGGAGGAGCGAACGTAGTCCATATCGTTGAGCTGTCGCTGCACGATGCCGTTGAGCGCGCGTTGATATTGAACGTCCTGCATACGGTCGTTTGTCATCAGACTGCTGCTGTCGAAGATCTCAAGCCCGACGCCGCCACCACTCTTTCGTTGTTCCTTAACTGCCCGACGCGTTTCGGCGTCCACCATCGCGCGAATCTCCGCAATGTTCACGGGGATGTCGGTAACGATAAGCTGGCGGCTACGAAGATCATAAGACACCACGCCCACATCGCTGAGCAGCTTCTTCGCAGCCTGAACCATGTCCTCTGCATTGACGGAAAGATCGAGAGGGATCGGTTGAGTCACGGTTGGGATTACGGGTTTCGTCGTGTCTAACTCTTGGATCAAATCTGCGAATTCCTTAACAAGCTCACTCGGGCCGGACAGAATCACGACATTGCGCGTTACATTGGCGGCAATTCTAATCGCCCCTAGGCCGGTGGACTCTGTGACAATATCCTCCAGCAGAACCGCGATTTCGCCCGCGTCCGCGTGCTTCAGCGTAACCATCCGCGTTTCGCGCCTCGTTTCGGCTGCGTCTTCCCAGGTCGTAATCCGGAAGCCTTCACCCTCTTTGACGATACCCAAGCCTTGCATTCTGAGGATCGCCTCTATGCCCCGTCCGAGGGCTATATCATTCAAATTGGCCGATACGATTCCATCTGTGAGGACATCGACAACGACTTCTATTTGGCCCGAGTCTCGGAGCATTTGTACGATATTCTTAAGAGGCATTTCGTCAAACTCCAGATCCACAATTTGGCGGAGCGGATCTTCCTCGGCGCTGAGGTGCTCGTTGTAGAGCGTAAAAGTCGGCCCGGCCACGCTGGACGAGTCTACGTCGAGTATGTGGCCTTCCGCGATGATCCGTTTGGCCTCCGCCGCCCTCTCCGTTACTTCCTTCCCCCTTCGCCGGAGCTCCGCCGCCCTCTCCGTTAATTCCTCCGCCCTTCGCTGGGCCTCCCGCCCCTTTTCCTCAAACGCCTTGTCGATCTTTTGCAGCCGTTCCTGGAGATCCGCTTCACGCGAATCAAGTTCCGCGCTGCGAAGGCGGACTGCTTCAAGCTCGGCCTTCAACATTTGCGACAGCGGGTCAATCTCCGTGGGAACCGTCACGCTCTGCTCCGCATCGGCAGCGTTTTCGCGTCGCTTCAGAGAAATGCCTCCAGGAATATTGCTGATGGCCTCCTCCACAGAACGCATTAGCGCGTCCCGGATCGCTTCGCGGGCCTCCGCCGTTATTTCCTCCACAATTTCCTGAGTCTCCGCCGCCAAATTCTTCACGAACACTTTGCTTTCAACCTCAACGGGGACCGCCCTCTCACCCGCCACATCCGTTGCCTCTCGTAGGCGATCCACGATATTCAGTTGCTCTAATTTTATTGCCAGCGCTTCATCGTCGAACTCCTTCGCAAGCGCCTCGATGTCTCTACGAATTTTTTCGACCGCCGCTTCGAGCCTGTCGCTCGCGGGCTCATTCCCGTCATCTGCAGGCTGTTCTGATTCTTCCTCACTACTGGCCGCATCGCGTGGCTCCTCATCCTGCCCTGCCGTCTGGCTATACACCGTGCCACCCAGGAAGATCAGGCCCGCGATGAGCGCTACCGCCACAAGCGACGTTTGAGGGAGCCCCATATAATCGTTCGTCTTGCCGCTGAGCAATCTCATGACACGCCTCCCTAAGTCCGAGTGACGTTCCGTTGCGCCCAAGGCGACCGCGCCGATGCCCCCGGCCCCCTTTTCCACCGCAAGTTCGACCAGCGACTCCGCGTAGGCTCGTGGCGCGCCATGTATGCGGACGACCACGTCGTCGCAACACAATTCCCGCTCAAAACGGATCCGGCGCGAAATGAACCAGACAGCGGGATGGTAAAAGAGCACCGCCTCCATCACCCGTTGGAATAGGTTCACAACCGGGTCGAAGCGTTGGATGTGGGCTAGTTCGTGGCAGAGCACCATGCGGACTTGCTCCGGCGTCATGCCGGTTCCGAACGATAGAGGAAGCAAAATCATAGGACGGAAGACGCCGACCACCATAGGGACGACCGCCCGACCGCAACGCGCTATCTTCGGGAGTCTCGATATCCTCAATGCTGCCGCTTGATCCGACAACGCGCCTTGAATTTCGGCCTCCGCCACCGGATGCGAATGGCTTCCCATGCGCCGGGTGAGCGCGAGGCTCGCGAATAGGCGAACCAGCAGCAACGCAAAACCCAGGTGCCAAATCAACCATAGCGATTCGTAGAACTGGTGGGTCTTCAACGCGGTCGGAATGTAGCGAAGCAACGCTGCGCCGAGGGATGGAGGCTCCTCGACCAGTTGGATATCGTTAAGCAACGGCGACACGGCGACGGAGTCATCTAGATACAGATTCGTACCGACCGCTGCGAGATCGCGCGGGTAGGATTCCCTTTGCGCGCCCCAGACTCCCTCGCTCTCGACGAGCATATAGGTGACAGGAAGGCACAAGGCCATAGCGACAAGCGCCGAAGCAAACACGCCGTAGCGCCACTTCGCGTTTGCGTTGCGTAGGAGCGTGCTGCCAATCCAAGCCGCAAGCCCAATCAGCGCGCCCTGCCACACGAAGTGCGCAAGCACAATAAGGAGCCGGACGCTCCAAGGTGAATCCAGCGTAAACCATGCGCTCATGTCCCGTCCTCCTCTGCTTTGCGGTCGAGCAACTCCCGAAGCTGCTCCAGCTCTTGCGCCGAAACGGATCCGCCATCCAGTAACTGCATGGCCGCCGCCGCCGCCGAACCCTCATACGCCCGGTCTACAAG